>JBKOWU010000007.1:0-1481 GCA_046724555.1 Thermoproteota archaeon
GCCTGCTATTTTTGAGTAGCCTTTTATAAAGCATCTGTATGCATCTTCGTAGATTAATTTGTGAGCGCTTTCTAAGACTTGTTTTATCAATCTGATATCTACCGCTTTATCTTCTAAACGTGAAGAGTAATAGGAAAGGCCAAAATCAACTAAGGCTATCTTTTTAGATAAAATAAAGTTAGAAGTAGTAAGATCACCATGAATAATATTGTTATCATGGAGTAACGCAGTATAGAAGCCTATTTTAGAACATAATTGAGATGTTACTATCTCTTTTACATTTGTACCTTGTATAAACTCCATTATGATTTCAGCATGCAACGGATCTACAAAGTAAACGAACGGGCAAATAATCCCTGTTTTTTTTGCGGCAGATAGCATACTAGCTTCATGAATAGTTCTATGTCTGCGGATTTCATTGTCAAGAAATTCATGACGATAGTGCTTAGAAACTCGCACCTTTGAAATAGCCTTCCTACCATACCAGTTAACTAGATGAATATCAGCTTCGGCCCCTTTTTTTATTAATATATTTTTACGATTCAAATAGTATAATATATCTTTCACTTAGCAATAAAAATATGAATCCAGCGAAACCTAGACAAGGAGAAAAAACAATTTTGCAAGAAGATTGTGCTGAGGATAAATTAAAGAATGGCATATTGACATTGACTAACCAGAGAATCATCTTTGAAAAAACAGAGGGAAAAATTGCAACTCTTTCCAAAAGCACAGGCGATGTACTATTAGATATTCCTCTCGATAAAATATCATCAGTGTCTGCAGAAGGATTTATCATAAAGAAAGTTGTATTTTGTACGGGTGATAGAATACACAAGTTCGGTGTGCTTAACACAGGGAAATGGGCAAGGGAAATCAAGAACCAGATAAATATGAGCAAAATTACATGACAATTCTACTTTCTCCATCTAACCTCTACGGTGTCCAGCCTCCATGACTGATATGTGAATGAGTTTTCTATGCTTATACCGTGTTTGTTTGTAGTATACTCAAGCATTCCTGTCCAAGCAATTTGTACTGCGTTATCTCCTGCAAAATTAATTGGACATGAAAATAGTTTCGCATCAAGTCTTTCAGAGGCACTTCCAAGCATCTCCACAAGTCTCTTGTTTGCTGCAACCCCTCCTACAATCATTACTTCCCTTTTGCCCGTAAATGATATTGCTCGTTCTACTGATTCGGTAATCATCGCAAATGCAGTTTCTTGCATCGAGTAGCATATATCTGATAGCGCATTCCTAGGTTCAGAAGTAAGCTTTATAGCAGCGGTAAGCAGCCCAGAAAGTGATACATCATTTCCTTTTACAACATATGGCAAACGCAGATAATTCTGAGATGACTGACTAGCGAGCTGTTCTATTCTTCCACCACATGGTGAGGCAAAACCAATCGCCCTTCCAAATTGATCAATCAGTTGACCTATTGTAATATCTAGGGTTTCGCCAAAGACTCTCCATCTC
>JBKOWU010000273.1:0-4259 GCA_046724555.1 Thermoproteota archaeon
TGTGAGATTTTTATAAAATGGGATGGAATATTCTGTCCTTGTTGTGGATGTAGATTAAGGATAGGACCCAGACTATTCAAACATAAAGCAAAATTGAGAATCAAGGAAAAACAAAAAGAAAAGCAAATGCAAAAAGCTCAATAAAAACAGCAGTAATATCATATTGCCTGTACAACAGCAGTCTTGAATTATCTACATACGTATTTGTATCATATACAGAAACTAAAGTAGAAGGTAGCGATATTTGTCCTAAACCATCTTATTGTGTACCTGGACATGACCCAATTGGTAATCGTCTTTACAGATATGAATTGGTTAAGAATAAACTAGTAAATCCCAAACTGCTTTTAGGTGTAGCTGCTGTTCCAGGTCCAGGACATAATGGTCAGAAAATCCTAATCGGGCCTGACAATAACATATACATAACTGTTGGAGACGTTGGCTATAAGAGTCAGACTGAAAACTTTGCAAACAACCCCAATACAAATGGAACCGGTGGCATACTTAGAATTACTCAAGATGGTAAACCTGTTGGAACAGGAATCATTGGGGACAAGTTTCCGCTAAATTTGTACTATGCTCATGGCATACGCAATAGTCTTGGAATTGATTTTGACCCGGTAACTGGTAACTGTGGGATACAGAAAATGGCGATAATTGCTGCGATGAGATTAATCTAGTCAAGCCTGGCTTTAATAGTGGATGGAGAAAAGTGCAGGGCTTTTGGGAGGTTAATGGAACTACATATGACAAGCAAGTACAAAACCCCTTGTTGAATTTGGTGGAAAGGGCAAGTAGTCCTCCTAAATTTACATGGCTTAATACTAGCGGTCCTACTGCAATCAAGTTTCTGAATTCTGACAAACTAGGAAAACAATATGAAAATAATATATTTGTAGCAGACTATCATGGTGGAAATATCTACCATTTAAAACTAAATCAAAATAGAACCGGATTAGTACCAGATGGTACACTTGCAGACAAAATAGTAAATAATCCTCAAGAACTAGAAGGTATAAAATTTGCCGAAGGAATGGGTGCAATTACAGACCTTCAAGTTAGTCCATATGATGGATACCTATATGCTGTTTCATACTCCCAAGGAAAAATACACAGAATAGTTTCAGAGACTAAATAATAGCTAACCAAAGTTAATTTGCTACAATGGATGAAAATGGAGTTCACCTAAATAGCGAAAAGAACATCTGTGTGCACTCTGCAAGTTGGCTAATCTAAAATCTGGCTTAACATAGTTATCTAAAGTTAATAATCCAAACAGTTGTACCAACCTATCGATAATAATAAAGTAATCAAAGCGTGAGAAAATGCCGTGTAAAGGAATATGTATACATCATAAAGTTGTAGGTCCCTATGCTAATGGTCATAAACGCTGTAAAGAATGCGGCTTGTTCATTAAATGGAGTGGACTATATTGTCCTTGTTGTGGATACAAATTAAGAACAAGACCAAGACATTCCAAATACAAGGAAAAGTTAAGAGAACAAAAACGAACAGAGCAAGCTAAAGAAGTAATATTATATCATCTGTAGGGTATCATTGTAGTGCTTAGAAGTAATTCTTACTATGTCTTATCTAATATGCAAATAATTATAAAAATTGGTGTTGACTTTAAAACTAAATTGAACACAGAACTTATATAATTTCGAGATTATAAAGAACATAGCAACTATTGTTTAAGGCAAAGACGACAACAGGAACAATTTTATCAAAGAAAAACATTATGATATTAATTGTTATAGGAATAGTTGCAACATTATTATCCATCTTTTCTTATCAGTATTACACATCAACTTCTGCTAAAATAGCCAATATAGCTTCACATGAAATAAGGACGAACACCCAAATTCAAGCACACGACATTTCACAGATATTAACAAATAGAATTGAAAGCATAACTGCACTTTTACAAACACTTGCAGATTCTCCAGCCATACACAACAATGAATACCAAAGAGCATATATCATTGTTAATAATAGACAGCATTACTCCGGCCAGGTTACAGACTTTTATATGTGGCTTGATAAAAATGGCAAATTAAATTGGGTAAGTGATATTAACCAAACTGCGTATCAAAAGTACAAGGGAACAGACCTTAGTTATAGACCATACTTTACAATCCCAAAAAATAACCTTACAGTATATTATAGTACCCTAATAGAATCAAACGATAAGGTTCCACGGTTATACATATCATATCCTGTAGTTAATACGACAGGAAGTAACTCGCCAGGAGTATTCACAGGTATTATAGCAGCCTCAATTAATGTTAATACCTTAGGAAATATATTGAAAAGCCAGTTATTTTCGCAATTTAATAGTACTATAGGCGTACTAGATAAAAATGGTATGATTCTATATGCTAATCCTTCATCATTTATTGGTAAACATGTTTTTGGAGCTGAAATGCAATCTGCATTTTCATCTATGCTTTCCCCACAAGCTGAAGCCTCATTAGATAATCTTTTGAGAGATTCATTACAGGGCAATGCTGGTTCAGAAGATATTATTGTACAGGGTAAAATGAATACAATAGCTTATGAACCAGTCAAAGTTAATGGCAAATATTTTTTGACATTGTTTATTTCTGCTCCTCATAACCTTGCAAGCGACGTCAATGCATTAATTGACCAGCAGAAGAACTTTAGTATATTCATAGTAGTAGTAATTGGGATAATAGCGTTTGGTATTGCATTTTTGGTTTTATTGTGGAACAGGAGATTAGAGAACACAGTCAATATGAGGACTTCAGAATTAAAGAGTGCAAACGAGCAGCTAAAAGTTCACGATAAAATGCAAAGGGAATTTATCAATATAGCAAGTCATGAGATGAAGACTCCAACACAAGCTATTTTAGGATTTTCTCATGTATTACAAAACCATCCTGAAAAAAGAGAAGAAATAATAAAAGCAATATCTCGAAATGCTGTTAGACTTCAGAGACTTACCAACGATATACTAGATGTTACAAGAATTGAAAGTCATACACTAAAGCTAAAGAAAGAGCAATTCAACCTGACAGATTTGATTTTCAGTATAATGGAGGATTTCAAAAATGATATTGCAAAGCAAGGTGGCAAGATCAAATTATCGTATGAACCTCAAAGTCAGTTGGCCGTAGAAGTAGACGCAGATAAAGGAAGAATAACACAAGTAATTTCTAATCTGTTAAGTAACGCTATCAAGTTTACAAAAGAAGGAAGCATATCAATTAATGTAGCAACGAAAAGAAGAAACAAAGATGGAAAAAACAATAGCCATGAAGAAGAAGTTATTGTTAGCCTGGAGGACACAGGTACTGGTATAGACCTTGAAATATTGCCAAGACTATTTACAAAGTTTACTACAAAGTCAGATATAGGTGGTACTGGTTTAGGATTATTTATTTCAAAAAGTATCGTAGAAGCTCATGGTGGCAAAATGTGGGCCCATAATAATACTAATATTAATAATGGGAAAAAAAGAGGAGCGACATTTTACTTTACCCTACCATTGATGACAAACAACAAAATACAATCTGATAGCAATGAAAATGGAAATGGAAATGCTACATCTAAGTAGTAAGTTGTCTAAAAAATGAATGAATAAAATACGAAGAAAAGAATTTTGGTTATAGACGACAAGCATGATAACTCTAGGACATTTAAAATAGCCCTAGAAGATAGGGGTTTGAGGTAGATGAATTCAACAATATAGTTTCTCAGTTATTTCCCGTAGACTAGACATTGCTCTATCTAAGTTCATTATGTTATGAATTAATTTGCTACTTATTTAGTATAACTAGATTGCTCGCTTCATTTCAAGTTCTTGTAACCTTGTAGATATTGCTAAAAGTTGGTCTGATAGCTGCGCTATAGCATAATCTTTCATTTTGTCACGATTTCTTAATGATTGATTTAATTCTCCTAACTCTTGTACCTTGCTTTGTATATCTCCCCAGTCTTCTGCGCTAACACATCTATAACACAGATAGGTACTTCCAACCCATTGGGAAGTTTCATGCGCCCATCTCTCAGCTATACTACGCCATTGCTGACTTGCCATTAAAAGCCCAAAAATCGATAATAGCTTACTTTATTTCCCCTTGTTCCTCTTTTATAGATTCTATTATCTTGGCATTTACATCATCTATATTCAAATTTTCTTTCAAATAGTCAGTAAAGTCTCCAGGAGTAATTATACCAAGAGGTTTGTTGATATCGTTATCCTCTACAACAAGTAAATGTCTTACTTTATTCTG
>JBKOWU010000324.1:0-8392 GCA_046724555.1 Thermoproteota archaeon
AGATTATCTTTCTTTGGTTGCATTACACTTTGAAAGACCGCGTTACAATATTTCGAAAGTAAGTATACGCTATGAATATCTTCATACAACCTTTCGGTTATGTTGATTATCGAATTTCTAAACACAAATTCATAAAAGGAATTTCAAGCATATTTTGCTGTATATATGTATGAATTCAAGTACATCAAAAAAACAACAACAAGTGCTTTAGTCATTTTGCCACTAATGGTTGCAATTATATTGTTGTAGTCTTCATCAACAGTAACAGCATAGCTATATATGGTCAGAATATGACTAACAGCAGCAATAACAATACATCCCAAAGTCAAAATCAGATACAAAACAATTTTGCTCCAATAACTGCTACAGGTACTCCAGATAAATCGGGAAAGGAAATGAGAAATGAGAAAATTGTAAGAGACTTTTACAATAAAGTCTTCATTGCCAAAAACGCATCAGCTGTAGTCAATTAATTAGAACAGGATTACATACAACACAATCCAAATGTCCCAACAGAAAGACTGGCATTTATTAATGCATTCACACAAATCTTTAAGCAAAATCCCAATTTTAGCATACAAATAAAGAGAATTTATACAGATGGCAATTACGTTATTGTGCACTCATTTTCTCCAAGGGGACCATCAGGTAGTGCAGTAGTTGATATCTATAGACTAAATGAAAATGGAAAAAGTGCAGAGCATTGGGATGTTATTCAGCAAATCCCAAGCAAATCTGCAAACAACAATACCATGTTTTATCTACAATAAAAAATAGTTATTTATCGTTGTATAATCCCCGTGCAAAGCAAAAATGTAAAATGTAAAATGGATATTCATAAAAAAGAGTAGATTGCAGTAAGGAAAAAGGAATGACGACTAGCTGATGGTGATGGATTTTGCTAAGACGGTACGTATTAACAACTTTATTGAAATGCTGCATAGAGGTGAATGTATGATTGATTTCAAGGCTAATGATATCTCATATGATAACGGAAAGACTTTAGCTGATTTTATAGATTATGGACTACAAACCTATTCAAACAAACTATCCATATCCCCTATACCAGATTCGGCTACATTAAATCTTGCATATAATGCTATAATCGCAGCGCTTTCCCATGGTGTTGTTATCAAGCAACATGACCTTAGAAAAACAATTAGAGATATTAGCACCCGACTTCAAAACTGTGAAAGTGAAAATACTATGCTAAAATCTGGCAATGCATCATTAGTTCAAAAAATAAAAAACCTCAATTCTATTAAAGCCAACCTTGAAGAACAATTGAGTCGATATCAGCATTCTGGTATCAATATTGATTAAATGAGATATTCATAGGAAAAACTTGAAATTATTGGGAAATCGTGATATGATGAAAGACGATGCACAGCTATCAGACCTTTAACAGCTAGAATACAGGAAATTGAAAGAAAACAATCAATCTAATAACGCTAAACTAGCATGATTATATAGCTATTCTCATTGAGACGATACGTTAGGCGGTATATAGTTTGTTACAGGAGAATCATGGAGATGAACAAGTAGTCATTGATTTGGTTGTTCACTTTGCTCAAATATATTAGTAGCAATAACACCAATCTTAATCACTCGTCCGTTTGCTGAAGTTGTTTCTATATTTTCTAGACATACAACCACAGCGACTTCATCAAATGTTCTTACTTTTGTATTTGTAATTGTAAACTTTATCATCTCGGTATATCTTCTTGTTTATACACGACTATGAACACAAACTTAAGTACATATCAGTATAAGCGATTTTATGATGACTAGGGGCATTCCACTACGCGGACTCTTTGAGGCACACCTGACAGTAAGTGATCTGCAGAGATCTATTGCATTTTATAGAGATATTGTAGGACTTGAGCTAGCATTTGAGGTATCGGAACGCAATGCTGCATTCTTCTGGATAGGTGATCATTCCTCCTATTCTTGTTCCAGGCGCTCGATGCTCGGACTATGGTCGGTTGGTACACTACCAATAGGTCTCAATCTGCATGTGGCCTTTGAGGTGGCAACAATTAATGATCTTTTAGATGCCCCAAAACGACTGAAAGATCAAGGGATCATGCCGCTATCTTTCTTTGGTAAAGAGTCGATCGAGCCTACTGTAATCGGATGGATGCCTGCAGCTGCAGTTTACTTCCGAGACCCCGATGGTCATCATATGGAGTATTTAGCAATGCTAGACAATAAGGAGCGAAGACCGGAATTAATTGTTAGTTGGTCGGAGTGGATTGCCAACAACAGACAAACCTTATAGACAATGCAAGTACTGGGAAAAATCAAGTTGCATTTTATCTCCAGTCAGATGTGATGAGACGGATATTCTCTTATTTATTAAATATTCTTGCTTTTCGTTTTCCTTGACTTACCAAAATAAACCATCAAGCCCATACAGGTAAAACCAATGAATTCTGGAATTATAAACAATTTAAACCTCTCGTGCGGTGGGGCATAATAATCTACTAAACTGGCAATAGGACCACCAACTAGTCCGCCAAATAATCCAGCCATTATTGCAATAGTTATTATGCGTTCATTTTTTTCCATAGCTTTGTATAGTTAAGAGGCTTTTGGCAAAAGTATACTTTTGCTTTGTGATTTCTAAATCAGCAAATGTATTTGGAGTTCGCACATTTTCATATTCGTTCATAGCATAGAAAGATAAAGATGTTATTATTAATTTGGTTATTATCATCCTAGTCTTACTGCTTTTGAGCCACATTTTGGACATGCATTTTCTCTATGTTCATAACCACAATTCATACAGTAGTATTTAATTGGAGAGTATGGCAAGCTGTTACCCCAGAATGCACCGCTATTATTGTTCCCGCTATCACCACCAAATGGCTTGGATACCGATTTGTACTCATTCCACCGGCTACCCCTTGCCTCTTTAACGTGATATACATCTTAACTGCATTAAGTAAGAAGAGAACAACCATAGCCGCAACAAATGATATTGGAAATGGCAGTACAAACGAGGCAGCTAATCCAATGGCCAAGAATTGCTTTGAATTTGTTTATTTTTATTATTTTTGTTATCGTCATTGCTACGATCGATATATCTCATTTGCCTATAATCTCACCTCCTCTCCTTATTGTCTTTATTCAGGATAAGTGCAATAGAGTTTATGCAGTATCTTTTTCGCGTTGGTGCTGGCCCATCATCAAATACATGTCCTAAATGTGCTCCACATTTAGTGCATTTAACTTCTTTTCTTATCATTCCATGACTCAAATCTAACTTCCTCTCGACATTTTCAAATTTGATTGGTTGTGTAAAACTAGGCCATCCAGTTCTTGAATCGAATTTATTGTCCGAACTGAATAGCTCACTTCCACAACATACACATCTGTATATTCCTTTTTCCTTAGAATTATAATACTCTCCTGAAAAAGGAAGCTCTGTTCCTTTCCTTCTACATACCTCGTATTGCTCCGGGGTCAGTTGTTTTTTCCATTCTTCATCTGTCTTGCTTACTACTACTTTTCGTTCAGATAAGACCATACTGTTGTATTATCACACTCCTCTCTTAGCAATACCTAATAGCATCATTAAATATAGCAACTGTCGCCGCCTATCTTTTGATAATATTTTTGATGATATTGCTCAGCTTTGTAAAATGGCGATGCCTGTACGATTTCAGTAACAATTTTCTTTCCATTGAGCTTTTCTGAGCCTTCCAATTCGTCTTTTGACTTTTTAGCAGCTAGCTCTTGTTCTGGTGTATGATATGCAATCATTGAACGATACTGAGAACCTATATCGAGGCCCTGTCTATTTTTGGTTGTAGGATTATGAATAGACCAAAATACCCCAAGCAATTCTTCATATGACACTTCGTTAGGATCAAACTGTATTTGTACTGCCTCTGCATGACCAGTTTTTCCTGTGCAGACGTCTCTATAGGTAGGATTCTTAAACCATCCACCAGTGTAACCCACTGTAGTTGACTTTACGCCTTCTAACCGTCGGAAAGCCTCCTCAGCTCCCCAAAAGCAGCCTGCTGCAAATGTAGCAAGCTGAAGTTTTTTTGTATTTAGTTGAACAGTCCTGTTATTATTTTCCTCATTCATACGAATATGTTATCGTTTTATTATAATATGGTTTTTTCCAGATTGCCACCGGATTTATCCCAAAAGTAAGCGAATACTATCTCAAACGATAGGTGCTCATTGTTATTGTTCGTCGCTATTATGGTTGCCATTATTAGCATCTAGTAAAGGGCTGAAACCTTTTAATTCACAGATGTGCCTTGTTTTTAAATGAACCTGACGACAGCTAATTCGTCTTTTAAGTGCGAAGAGTGTGATACATCATTTTCCTCCAAACAAGGACTAGAGCAGCATGAAAAGTATGCCAGTTATAGAAGGAAAGGTTGCTGTTGGCAATAATGTATTAGGTGTATCCGTATACGCACGTATGCGGAAAAGTAAGAGGAAATGGTAAATTACAAGCCACAATATGTTTCTCTGCTTTTCAGATGTGGTCGTACAAAATGCCGTACTTTGTTAGATATGTATTTCTTTATAAGAAAGATTTCATACTTCTTTATCTATAATAGGGGCAATAATTTATGCGAAAGAAGGTTGCAATAGTAACTGGATCTAGTAAAGGTATCGGAAAAGCCATTGCTTTATCTTTTGCAAAGTCAAATGAATATTCTGCAATAGTGACTAATTCTAGAAAAGTAGAAGAAGCGAAACAAGTCTCTGATGAGATCAAAAAGCTGCACTGCAAATCAATTGCTATTGAAGCTGATGTTTCAAAGGAAAGTGACTGCATTAGATTAATTGAAGAAACTATCAAACGCTTTGGTAGAATAGACGTACTAGTAAATAATGCAGGTATTCAGCAAGATTTGCCTTTAACTGAGATAAATTTAGAAGAATGGTACAAGATAATAGGAGTTGATCTCACTGGACCATTCATTTGTACTAGAGAAGCAGTCAAGCATATGAAAAATCAAAAACCCAAAGGTGGTTGCATAATAAATATATCGTCTGTTCATCAGGCAATACCGAAACCTCACTATGTACCATATGCTACTTCAAAGGCCGGTATCGAGATGATGACAAAGACACTAGCTCTAGAATTGGCTAAAGACAATATAAGAGCAAACATAGTTGCTCCTGGAGCTATAGATACAGAAATGAATGTCGAGTTAAGAGAAAATAAAGCAGAATTAGAAAGCGTGCTCACGCGAATTCCTTTGGGAAGAGTTGCAAGCGCAGATGAGGTAGCAAATGTAGTAGAGTTCTTAGCATCAGACAAAGCTAGTTATGTTACTGGTGCATCATATTTTGTTGATGGCGGTATGACTTTGTATCCTAGTTTTGGTACTACTGCCGAGCATGACGCTAAAGAACAGCAGCAGCATAGTATAGGTAGTACTAGTACTATTACTGCCAGTAGTAAAATTCACAGAAAATCAAAAAAGTAGCAGTCAGACTAACAAATTGACCCTTTTCTTGGAAAAGTAGACTTCTATAAAACATGGAATAGTCTAAAAACAATCTCATCACAGTTATTGCTTCCCTTTTTATGGCTACTGCATAGAGGAAGCATCAGAAGAAGAAGGAGAAGAAGAGTGACTATTAATTTTCTCAAGAATATCTGCAATTGCTATTCTTATAGCCGTTATTCCAGTTCTAAATGGATAAGCTCCTGAACCTTCATCAGTAATAGGACTTATCCATTCATATAATGCGTGTATATGCGGATGACCTTCTGAAGCAAGCTTTGAGAGTAATGCGTTGCATTCTCCACCCCTATTAAACCTACTTCTATCTAACATCTCTATCCCTGTAGTCCAAGGCCAAAAAGTATGGTTGTGATATTGGTACGGTTTTAAAACCCATGCCCCAGTTCTTTTTAGCTCGGTTTCTGTTACAAGTGGCCATTTCTCTTTCCATACTCTGCTCCTGACAGCATCAAGGGTACTTATATCTCGTTTTTGAAGAGATTCATGAACTGATTTTGGTTCCTCTTCTTCTTCTTGTTGCTTTTTTAGTTGTTGTTCTTGGCTCTTTGACGACATACGACGATGACCTCTCTCCTTTTTATTATACTAGAATCCAATTTAAGTAGCGATATTATTGCGGGCCCGTCGGGATGCAAATGAATTTTCATTTGAATCTTGACTGCTTATTTTACTAATTATATGAGCAAAGATACGAATGATCTTCAAGGGTATATGTCTAACTATTATGAGAAAATCCGCAATCCCGCGTGTATTATCATTCTTGTTATATGGTTTTCCCCATTCTACTGCGGCCGTTTATGTACTTAACAACTTAAGAGACTATAATAAAAAAGGCCAACTCAAAAAGGAATTGTCTGAGCTGACCTTTCAGAAATATGCAATTGATAGATTCTTTTCAAGTCGTAGCCAGGTTATAATGGCTCTGATGAATCTACTTAATAATGGAATCACGGAAGAGCAAATAATATCATTGAATAACTTTTTGAAAAGTAAGAAATTAAAACAGCAAGAAAGCTAGGCATAGATCTAATAAATTATCATACTAACATAAATGGTATGTTTTACGGAAAAAAAGAAGCTAGTTTTAGATAATTTGGTAAAAAGTCTTAGAGCGCGTTAGCCTTTAAAAGAACCAATACATACACGGAAATTGCTTCCGTATACATTATTGAACTTTCTGCACATAAATGTTCCATCAATTTGCTCTACTAGCATTGTTGAGCCTTAGATCTCGTATTGAAGAGATAGCTCTACTATCTACAAAGGTAAAAATTGACATCGTGTTAATGTATGTATTCAGAGCACAATAAAGGCTGTCTTTAGACTTAGATCTTTGATTTGATGATGGGCTTCCTTGCGCATTGTATTGGCTATCTCAATTGTAATAAATATGAGGTTATTTACCTATTCTATTCAGAATTGGATCATAAAGCTGTCTGTTTTCTTCCTTTAGTTTCTCCAGGCTTATTGGATAATATCCTTTGCTTGCGCCTCTAAGCCCATCTTTTATCTTTATCTTTGGGTTAAAGTTGAGCTTTTCTAATTTATCGCATTTATCCAGCCAATCTTTCATTACAGAATATGCTTCTTCTTTTGGCAACTTTTTAACATTGACTAGATATGGTGAAAGTATTCTCCATATGATGTATTTTCTGTGATCTGAAAGTGGATGTTCAAGTATTCCCTTTTCAATCCATTTAATTGTGTTTGTACGTTCCTGATTCTTAGTGACACTCATTTGAAGTTTCTCTTGCTTTTTCAGTTGTTCCATATCATCAATTCTCTTTTGAGTAAGCCATATTCTAAAAGGTCTAAGGAGAGGCTTTATGGGCGGTAGACTTCCATCCCATTTTTGTATTATTTTAACTTCTGCATCTTGTCCTTTCATAACACATTTTGAGTTTAGACTTCTAGGGATTCTTACCAAGCATGACTTTACGGTAGGATTATGTAAACGGTCAGCTGCGAAATCTGTGAAATATTCCTCTGCAAATTGTATAAACATGCTGGTTAAATCTTTATCAAGATATTTTGTAAACTCATATAATGTTTCATATTCTTCTAAAATAAACCCACCAACTGGTTGGTATATGTGGTAACCATTACCAGTCCATAATACCGTTGGGTTCCCCCTGACAGATTCTTTGATGCTCTGTAAGGTTTTGTTTAATACTCCGTCCAATACTGCTTTTCCTTTTTTCATTTCGTCTGCAAAATCTTTCTGATCTAGATCAACCATCAGAAAACTTATTGGTGTTCTATTGATGCCATGGTACTCAGTAAAGGATGGATAAGCATTGATTCTGCAATCCTCATAATTTGATTCTTTAAAATATTCTAAAGCTTCTTCTTTATTGAACACTTCTAGCTGATAACCTAATTGTTTAGTCATGATTTTTCTGGGAAACAGGGGTTCTTGAAAATGATGTAGGATAAAGTCTAGACCATCCTGTACCTTGCGATGATAAGTAGCATCGTTCTGCATATACTAATCACATATCTATAGAAATATGGTACTAAGGGGGAAAAATTCTTTACGCGATAGACAAACTTTTCGCATTAAGAAAATTTACCCCTTACTACATCATTATTTTTATTATGTTTTAGTTCGGGGAAGCATGATAATAATGGTTGGTGCGAAAAAATGTTATTGTTATTGTTATGCATCCGACATGTAGTTGTCGCTAGAATGTTGAACCAGCTTTAGAACATTGTTTATTATGCCTATATGATCAACTTCTACTTCCGTTGTAATAAAAGTAGATGATCATTTTCTAATGGTACAGTAATACGTTTAATCTTTTCATATTCTGCCATAGCGTATTTACCCTTACCAATTTTAGAAGCAAGTACGTTACGTAATCCCCATCTGGCTAATGCTT
>JBKOWU010000243.1:0-7299 GCA_046724555.1 Thermoproteota archaeon
CTATATGCCCACATCTTGATTTCAACTAGATAAAGAAGCAACCTCGTACATTGATATATTTGATGCATTTAGACTAGCACTAAAGTATTATTTATTGATATCAAAAAACATAGAGGAGGCTAGAATGGGTCAATGATTTCTCTCTATTATCATTAGTCAATCGCCACATTATACATTACCTTATTGAATCTATTACTGAGCTTTAAGTGATTGCTAAAAGAAGGTGACAAGTTGGATTGGTCATGGGAAGCTCGTAGCAGTGAAATGGTGGTAGTAGTAAGGAAGGTAAAAACAGAGAAATGAATGAGTAGAACATATCAAATAACGTAGGAATCTAATAAGCTAATCTGCAGGTATAAAACTGCAAGTAGTCATAGCCAATATGGTTAACTATACTCTCTGCGTGAAGATAAATGTTTTTAATGTGTTTTCTAATAATATATAGATTATTGCTCCATTTTGGCTATTTTACTACATATTGCTGAAACCAAAGAATACTATTTTGACATCCTGGTATTATCCGAGTTGCTTCTTTATTTCTTCCACCATTTCTTCAATCGCGATCGGTTTTCGAATAAGATTAACAGATTTTTTATTTGATGATGATATTGTCTCCATATCGGTTTGTTGAATGTCAAAAGCTGTAATAAAGCAGACTCTAACTCGACTATCTATTTTTTCATTTCATTATACAGTTGAAAGCCATTCATCTTCGGCATCCTGATATCAATAAGCGCTAAATCATAAGAAGGCCTTTCCTTGAAGGCATTCAGTGCGATGCGAGGATCATTGAATGTATCTACTTCAAAGCCATTGTCTTCTAAACCCAACTTAAAAAGCATGGTAAGGTCTGGTTCATCATCAACAACGAAGATTCTATTATTGTTCATTATTATTCTTATCAATACTCTCCTTTTCTTTGATAATGGTTAGGAACAGACTGTAGACACGATTTACTATCTTTTTTGTCCTCCATCGATATGCTATCATGAGATTCGTGACTACTTTTGATTCATTAATTTTATTAAAAGTATTATCTTTCAAAGATAGCAATCTATATGAATATTTAAAAATCCTGTTATATAAATAAAATATTCCATAAATCAAATAAAACTAAGTCAATCTCCATTTACTTTAATGCACTACTACCTGCAAGTCGCAAAAGAGGAATCTTTACTACAAGCTATACAAATATTCTCCTCCTGCTGGAGACAACCTTATACTAAACCAACAGCATTAGTATTCTATATTCGTTAGCCTGTACGAGGGACGTAAACAATGCTATAGAAGCTGAGCAAATTCGAGATACTTGATATAGTACCAGTTGTAAGTGCCAAGAGAATCAAAAACTACTATCGATGATCTGCTCTAAAATTAAATCCCAACATCAGCTGTTACATAATAATGCGCAACGAATTATTATTTACATTTTTACGTGGTTAGTCGTCCTAATCAACGATAGGATAGTTCTTGTCTACCTGAACATCATCTTCTTTGTTGCTCTCCGTGGTTTGTATTGATTCAGACGGAGCCAAAGGCATTGACATGGAAGAATCGAGACTTGTCAGGTCGACTCTGTAATAGTCGAGTTTGTCGGGATCATATCTCTGTACTACTTCAATATTTTCTCCTCGTTCGATTCTATGTTGAAGAACATTACGATGTACGTAACTTGATACGTACATATATCCCCTACGTTTTGACTCTTTGAGAAATTCTATCCTAAGAATATGTCCACCAGTTTCACCCCAAAAGCCTGGCTTGATACTAATCCACTCCATATATGCGGTGTTCCTTTTTCCAAAATTATCATCATGTGTACCGCGTCTAAGCTGGTAGTTCTCTAATTGTCCTCCTTTTACATAACCAACAATCTGTTCATCTCTATCATGATCTATAGCTCTCAGAGTAATTAGGATTGTATCTTTGTGATTGAGAGACTTCTTAAATCTTTCTTCGTTTTTTATTCCGATGGGAGGGTGCAATTCCCTACGCAGTTTGAATATCGTGTCTTGTATGTTTGTATCAAGAATATATTTATTATTATTATCGACTCTTATCTTTTCTACTACTGGCGTGAGAATTATTTTATTTCTTCTAATTGAATTCCTTATATCAATCTCATTAACCCATGCTTGTTTAAATGCTGCTATATTTTCAAAAAAGTTTTTCTGATATTGATCGGGTACACTATACAATACATTTTCAAACATCTCTTTTTCCTCCTTTAGCATGCTGAAATACTTGACAGATTCCTCATGTATTCGTGATGGATGCCAGCCAAGTGCGTGAGCATTTGTGCGTGCAAGTTCCATAGAGTGTTCAAGACCACCCAAAGAATAACCTGCTATACGTTCTGAAATGGACAAGAACCATCCTAAGTTGTTATAATGTTTCCTTGTTTTAGTATCGTTTTTATCTATACCTGCGTATTCAAACAATTCCTGTATTCTTTTTTCAGCATACTGTGCTGTTTTGCCCTTGAATGGATATGCTGTTCTATGTATTATTGCAATAACTAGGTTAATATTAATCCCAATAGCATCAATGAACTTTCTTATCTTACAATCGTTTCTTATAAACCCCTCTATAGCATCTTCACGTGGTTTGTCTGACTGCTTTAATGGGTCATAATCGTGGAAAAGGGCGGCTACAAATAGATATTTGATATCTTCTTGACTGAATTTACTATTCTCTCCTGCTAATCCTAGTTTTTCTTGTTGCTTTTTATTTTGACCATTAGCAGCAAGTAAAGTAAAGTAAGCAGCTTCTAATTCATGATCTATATTATGATATCCATAATAATCTGATCCTAATCCTTTCTTTGAGAATTCTGATACAGCATGCCGTACTATTCTATCCAGCCATTTATCTTGTAGTCCCATCGCAGTGCCTAACTCGATTATTTTATCTTTGATAACGGCTTCCTTCGCGATACCCATATTGTAACGTATCCACCAAGGAAATAGTTTAACTCGTTTGTAAAACTGGTACCAAAATGACAGAGGTTCTGCTAAAGGGTTAGAAAAAGAAGATGATAATTGCAGATGATTGTTAGTATCATCATTGATATCATTATTGAGATAATTATTATTGTTATCATTACTGGCCTGTTCCAAACCTTGCTAGGTATTGTCGATGTCACTATATATGAATATTTATTTTGTTATTATATAATAACGACCTAAATTGTTATAATACTATGGCTATAGTACAATTATTTGATAATAATGAGGAATTAGAAGAATAATTTATAACTCTTTTTGCAGGTTCTAACTGTAAGGTCTGATACGCAATTATGTTAATGAATTATATAATAAGCGAATTTTGAAACTATATCAATGTATGGTTTAACTTGTAACCAATCTAATTTTACTAAACACGCCATGAATATCCTAATGGAAGACAATCATTCTGAGAGTACATTACCCTCTTCTAGTATGAGAGAGCTAGTAGTTGATGCAGACACATTAGTATCGCAAACCCAAAACAGAATGTGGAGAGCGCTAAAAGGTAACTATAGATATGATTCGTCATTAAAGGATAGTCAAGCTTTTCTATTCAACCACGTGAATTCAAAAGTTTCTCTAGTGATAATGTATACAGATTTGGTTGGTTCAACTAATATGAGTATGACCTTGCCTGTCGATAAAATGGTGACTATAATCAGGGCATTTACCTATGAAATGAGTTCTATTGTGAGGAACTATTCTGGGTATGTATTAAAATATGTGGGCGATGCTATAATTGCTTTTTTCCCTTCTGGCTACAACAAATTGTTAGCATGTGATAAAGCAGTCCAATGTGCAAATTCAATGATAACTGTAATAAAAAATGGTATTAATCCCATATTAAATCAGTATGATTATCCAGATCTCTGTGTTAAAATAGGTATAGATGAGGGCGAAAATGTAATAGTCCAATACGGACACGATAAAAGCTCTCTCATTGACATTCTTGGATATTGCATAAGTATAGCTGCGAAAATAACTTCATTAACTAATCCAGATAAAATAACAATAGGCAAAGATGTTTACGATATATTGCATCCAGAAATAAAGAGCAAGTTTAAAGAAGTTGAAAGCGACATTGTAAGCTGGAAATATACAGATAGACGTACGGGGGAATTTTATAAACTTTATAATTCTATAGGGTAATTTGTTTAGTTTCTTGACTAGGCCTTCTTGCCTTAACCTTTAGGAACTTTGCAGACTGATCGTTTGTTTCCTGTAAAAGATAATATTTAAATTGTGTACGTATCAAGGGAATTACTGTCAAAATTACCATTAAAAGGAAATGTATAATAGGACGGAACACATGTCTGATCCTCATAATAAATGAGTTAGAGAATGCTTAAAAGAAGAAGAAAGAAAAGAGTACTTCTCGTTGATGATGAGCCAGACGTTTGTATGGTTTATCAGATAGTATTGCAGGCGGCTGGGTATGATTGCATATATTACACAGATTCGGTAAAGGCACTAAACGAATTCGTACCTAGCTATTATGATTTGATTTTACTTGATGTAAAAATGCCCATACTAGACGGATTTGAGCTTCATAAGAAAATAAGAGACCTTGATAAAAATATACAAATAATATTTACGACAGCCGGTGGAGAATATCATGATGAGATTATAAAACAATTGTCCATGGAAGAAAATAATAAATTCACATATATTCAAAAGCCAATAGCGAATGACGAGCTAATACGAATGTTAAATACAATAATGGAAAAACCGACACGATATAGTAGATATGCCTAATTAATTGATTGTCATTCTAGTTTCTTCCGTTAATTCGAATTCGTTCATGAGGTATTATTATGTATGCAACTAGTCGATAATAAAACTGATTCTTAAAACTCTTCGATGCCATGATAAGACTCAAAAGAATCGACATGAAAGTTATCTTCTTTGTCTAATGCTCATTCTAACGTTAGATTAGTGTATTTAGTAATTTACTATTAAGATTCTTTTCCCTACTGGTGTGTATGCATATGCATTACCTCTATACTGTTGCATCTGTTGATCCTTGCTAGATTTTATTTTTCCCACTCCTTATCCAGTATGGTATGATAGTATTATTGAGTATTTGTCATGTGCTAAGCACAATTTCCAATTCGTCATATGCATCTTTTACGGACAGCTCAAGTAATTCATTCTCATAAATCAACAACCATTCTCTTTGTCCAACAACTGGAAGTCTCCTAGCAAATATCCTTCTGTTTTGTATTAGTTTTGTCACTAAATAGGCATATAGTGGACCTTCTCCTTCTATTCTCCCTTCTTTTTCTTCTTTCATTTTAAAGAAACTTGCTTGGAGTTCTATTCCTGGTCTACCTCCTTGTATGTTAATGGTGACATTCTCGCCATACCTGTTTTGCACTTTAGCTGTAACATAACTCTGCCCAACCTCAAACCTTTCAATATTTAGCATAACACGAGAAAGTACAGGTGAATCTCTTTTTACTAGTTGTTCGTATATTGTCTTTGAGATCTCATCAAAAAATAAATCATTTTTTTTCAATATATACTATACACCGGTACTACAATCAATTCACCTGATTTTGCTATAATGTGTTTCTGTTGGCAACAATAAGGACCAACAGTTGGATATTTATTATCAATAATAAGGTAATTCCTTTAGCAAATGAATTTGAATTTATACTTTTAAAACAACCAAAATTCGGTATTGCTATTAAAAAGAACTTAATCGATCTTATCTACAAACACCTATATGGAATGCATAGCACTCTAGTCTGAAATGCGCTTTCCATCGTCTCATACGTTGATCTTCATTCTTGTTACACTTTTTGCACTGTCGTTGAGTGTATTGCTATTTGAAATTACCCTTACTCGAATGTTTTCAATCATATTATGGTATAACTACGCTTTTATGGCAATTTCTGTAGCGTTTTTTGGACTTGGAATAGGAGCGCTCGTAATTCATCTTATGCGAAACAAGATAAGGACAGAAAACTTACCTTCGAAAATACTTGGGGCTAGTATCGCATTTGGAATTTCTCTGCCAATATTCTTATTCCTGATAGGATACGCGATCCCACCAAGCACGTCTTTTATTTATCTATTCTTTCTTGTCGCATCAATTCCATTCTTTTTTGCTGGAATTTCTATGGCTTTGATCTATCTTGCCATGCCAAAAGAAGTCACCAAGCTGTACTTTGTTGATTTGGCGGGAGCAGCGGGAGCCACACTTATTCTTGATTATTTGCTTCAAGGATTTGGTGCAGAGTCATTGGTACTTTTTATTGGTATAATGATTACAGCACCTCCAATTATCGCTAGTTTATCACTTAGTCGTCAACCAACGGATCATGTTCCGGTAGCCAGGATTGAGAAGAAATTAATCATATATGGAATCATTTTCCTTTCTGTAGTCTCAACGCTGCTGGGAGCAAACTTTGGCTTTAATGTATTAGCAATATCTCCTGGAGAAAATAAAGGCCTAAATTCTTACCTCGCAGACTCTTCCAACAATAGACACTTATCAGCTCAGTGGAACTCTTTCTCTAGAATTGATGTCATTGGACATATTAATACGAACGCTAATTCTAGGACGATAGGCTCGATCCTTATTGATGCGGATGCGCTAACACCCTTATTGAGATGGAATGGTTCTATTGCAGATGTTCAATGGCTAAAAAATTTCATGGATTATATGCCATATGAAATATCTAGTAATAATAATAATAATAATAATACTCTGGTTATTGGTAGCGGAGGAGGAGAGGATGTATTAGTTGCATTGGCAGGAGGTGCAAAGAATGTTACTGCAGTAGAACTCAATCCATTAATAATTTCAGCAGCAAAACGGTTTGGTGGAAGTTTAGCAGGAAACTTATATGACAGAAAGGATGTCCATTTATTCATAGATGATGGAAGACGATTTATTAGCTCTACTAATTCAAAATATGATAAAATAGTAATAAAACTAGTAGACTCTTGGGCTGCTCAGCTTGCTGGCGGATATGCATTGTCAGAAAACTATCTTTACACAGTAGAAGCATTTAAGCAGTATCTTCAGCACTTAAATGGAAACAATGGAATGCTTGTAATGGTACGTTGGAATATTGAATTACCTAGGCTGATGCCTCTTGTTGTTGAATCCTTAAAACAACAAGAAGCAAAAGAAAAAATAACAACATCAGCAAGACTAGCAGCAGCACCACGGGCAGAAAGAGGAGCAGCAGATAGTGGTAGTGTAAGTGCAGGTGGAGCACAAACAAATAGTATTCAAGATATTAGCAAGCAGATTGTAGTAGTAGAGGATAGACCAGGA
>JBKOWU010000110.1:0-7528 GCA_046724555.1 Thermoproteota archaeon
TTGCATATTCTCCTTTATTCTGCGAGCTATCTCAATTCCATGTTTTGTTATAGCTATAACAGCAGTCTTTCGTACCATTAAGGTTATTGGTAGCATGATTTAAGGAAAATAATCTTTTCTGTTGCAATTAAATATTTAATAATAATAATAATCAACCGCTGACAAACAATATCTGAGCATTACCTATTTTATTTTTGTAGGAGTGTATTTTGAACTCATAGTAATACTATACCATATAACAATTAAATCGACCATAGGTCTAGAGTAATAGCAAGACAAGATCGATTTCAGGACGTAAATCATATAGATATTCTATGTATATTGGCCACAAAGTTTGCCATCAAATCCAAACATAATTACTTCTAATTTTAACCTGCCTCCCGAATATTCATGCATTTGTTGATGTACTTTTTTACATACTAAGTCAAAAAATCCAGAAACGTTGTTTTTGCCTATTATTTCGGCAACATGTCTTGCAGTATTTGCTGCCTTTATTTCTTCTATTACCATTGGGGAAGAGTTACATTCTGCAGCAACCCTTCCCATAAATTCCATATCTACATGGGATCCTCTTACATGTGTTTGCTTGATACCCATAGCCATTTTTGTTAATTTTCCAATGAATCCTGCTATTACTGCTTTATGAATTTTCTTGTTGGCACATTGTTTTATGGCATAACCAGCAAAATCCCCAATTTGAATAAATGCGTGATCGGGTATTAGCTTTGCAAATAGTTCTTTGGCAAAATCTTCACTTCTTCCGCCTGTGGTAAGCACAACCGTATCTATGCCCATTGCAATCGCTACATCAAGGCTTTGTCTGATCGATGCAGCAAAGGATGCCGTAGAATAAGGCAACACAATACCGGTGGTGCCGAGTATAGATATGCCACCGATGATACCCAGTCTAGGATTATCAGTTTTTTTTGCTAATTCTTCACCTTTAGGAACAGAAATAATAACGTTTATACCACTATTATTTAATTTTTTAGAAGCCACGTCTATGACTGCTTGTTCTATCATTTTCATTGGTGTTTGGTTGATTGCGGCTTTACCAATTTCTAGACCTAGGCCCGGTTTTGTCACCTTTCCAACTCCTATACCACCATCAATTGTAATCTTTCCGACTTGATCAGTCAATGAAACAGTAGAGCAAATTTCAGCGCCATGGGTTATATCTGGATCATCTCCAGCATTTTTGATAACTGCAGATGTATAGGAGCCATTTTTTTCATTTTTTGTCCATGCGATTCTTAGCTTAGCCATACCTCCTTTGGGTAAACTAACAAAGACATCATCAGCAGCCTTGCCTGAAATCAAAGCTAAGAGCGCTGCCTTAGTTGCAGCAGTTGCAGACGTGCCTGTAGTGTATCCTGTTTTGAGCGTTCCTCTTCTTTTCTTTTCCTCAATAATTGCAGGAAGTTCTTGCTCTTGTTCGGCTAACATCAGATCCTGTTCTACATTTCCTTCATTATTGCTATTTTCGGTACACATTGAACGCCATCTCTTCGATATTACATTACCACTATCTATTACATAGTATTATCTAACAAATGAAAATTATCGCTAGCGATGTAAACAACATCTCCGCTGCTTTACCTAGTTGTCCTACAAGTGATAGTTTTTTAGTAGTCCTACTCCGTTCATATTCACTCATTAAACAATATGTTTTGCTAATGGTACAATGTTAACGAGTAAAACCTTCCTCTACAAGAAGAACCTATATCTATATCTACTACCTTTCAAGCGACGACAAAACCAGTTCAGGGAATCATGGGATATTTGTATGTACTGTGACTTTTTTCATATTTCATTTTTGGATCATTTAATAATGAAAGCCTGAATTAGTCAGATATGTCTTCTGCGGAAGTTGCAGCTAAATTAGTGAAGAACCTAGAATTCGAAGATTATAAGTTGCTCCGAGTTCTTGCTTCTGGATTAAAGCAACATGAATCACTCACCAAAGATGAAATAGTAGCTTATTCAAAAATGCACGAAGACATAGTTAATTTTAGGATTAGCCGATTACACGAAATGAAGCTAATTGGCAAGAATCAAATCGGATTTTCTTTACTTATGATGGGTCTTGACGCAATTGCATTAAAAATGCTTGCTGATAATGACATCATTGTAGGAATAGGGAAGCCTATCGGGGTAGGTAAAGAATCGGATGTATTAGAAGCAATTACCCCTACGAAAGAGAGACGTGCACTTAAATTATTTCGGATCGGTAGAACTAGCTTTAGAGAAGCTAGAAGAAAAAGAGCTTTTGCTGCTGGTCAGAATATTCATCACTGGTTGCTGATCAATATAGATGCAGCCAAAAAAGAGTGTGACGTGCTTGATCAATTAAGGCATACGAGAATTAGGAGCCCAGTCATATATTATCGTGCTATGCACTGCATCATCATGAATAGAATAGAAGATGGCTTAAGACTCATAGATATTAAAAAGCTAAATAACCCAAAAGAAACTCTACAAAATATTTTATATAATATAGGAATAGCTTATAAACACGATATTATCAACTGCGATTTAAGCGAATATAATGTATTATTAGATAGCAACAACAACATATGGATTATTGACTGGCCTCAGGCTGTTTCGAGAAGACATCCTAATGCTGCTGAATTAATAAGAAGGGACGTCTATAACATTGTAAAATTCTTTAACAGAAGATTTAATTTGACAAAGAATATAGACGAAGCGTTAAGAGAGGTCATTACAGCATCTGCCTAAGCAACGTAGAAATCCTGTCAGTCTTTTCCCATGTAAAGCCGGGTTCATCTCTACCGAAATGGCCATATACTGCAGTGTTTTTGTAGACTGGTCGTTTTAGATCCAGTGTGTTAATAATTTCTCCCGGCCTCATATCAAAGGTTTTTTCTACTTTGTTTTCGATTCTTTCCTCAGACACCTTACCTGTCCTGAAGGTATCTATCATTACAGAAACAGGTTCAGCCACGCCTATTGCATATGCAATTTGTACCTCACATTTATCAGCTAATCCTGCTGCGACAATATTTTTAGCTATATACCTTGCCATATAGCAAGCAGATCTATCTACTTTTGATGGATCCTTGCCAGAAAAGGCACCACCGCCATGTCTTCCCATACCACCATATGTATCTGCAATAATTTTTCTACCTGTAAGGCCAGTATCTCCTGGAGGGCCACCGATTACAAACCTTCCAGTGGGATTAACAAAGAATTTGGTCTTATTATCAATCCAGTTGTCGCAAACTGGTCTTATCACTTTATCGATAGCTTCGTCTCTTAGCTGGTTCAAGCTTATATCTGGTTCATGTTGGGTAGAGATTACGATAGTATCGATCGCTTTTGGTTTAGAATCTTCATATATAACAGATACCTGTGATTTACCATCTGGCCTAATCCAGCTCAATTCTTTTTTCTTTCTTACTTGTGATAGCTTCATAGTTAGTTTATGGGCCATTGTGATTGGTAATGGCATTAATTCTGGTGTCTCATTTGTTGCATATCCAAACATTAGCCCTTGATCTCCTGCTCCCTGATCTTTGTTTTTTGCTGCACTCACACCGATTGAAATATCAGGACTCTGTTCATGCAACGATGCTAACACAGAACAACTGTTGTAATCAAAGCCATATTCTGGCTTATCATACCCTATCTCCCAGATCGTATTACGGACAATTTTTTGCATATCTACCTTGCCTTTCGAAGTGACTTCCCCAGCAACAAAGACAATACCTGTAGTTGTTAGAGACTCCACTGCAACACGTGATTCAGGATCCTGTCTCAGAAATTCATCCAATATTGCATCAGAAATTTGATCGCATATTTTATCTGGATGCCCTTCAGTGACACTTTCTGAAGTAAAGACAGATCTTCTAACCATCATCCATCTACCATTACCATCACATAGTAGTAATGACGTTATTTGTCATTAGAATTCTTTTTCCAATCTTATAAAGAGCACATTATTGCCTCTAATTACAACCTTGCCATAATTTGCTATGACATCAGCTCCATTGAATTCTTCTGCGTCTACAAGAATTAAATTCATATATGTGTCAACATTACTCATTCTTCCACGGTATTCTACCTCATTCTTCAATCTCACTGCAACTTTTCTGTTTAGTGAACGCTGTAATGTAGACAAAGGTCGTTTTGGTTGTTGCTGTGAAGGCGTTGAAGATGACAATTCAATTAATCACTTTTCAAAGCGACCTGGCTACAATAAAAAGGTTCCCTTATCATAGATATCATATTAAATTTATTGTAGTAATGATGATCAGTATTAGTTGACGGCAACCATACATACAGGTTCTACATCAATTGATCGTCTGCTTGGAGGCGGAGTACGTACAGGTATAGTTACTGATATTTATGGCCAGAGTGGAGCAGGTAAATCGCAATTGTGTTTCACGCTATGCGCCAATTACGCTAAACATTCTAGGCAAGAAGACAGAATATTGTTTATTGATACTGTCGGGACATTCAGACCTGAAAGAGTTTCTGAAATTGCAGGGGCTAGAAAAAACAGTACGGTACTTAATAAAATCATGTTTGTTAGAGCTCTGAGCGTATACGATCAAATACATGCAATAAGTTTAATCTCGGATTTCAATCCGCGGCTTGTAATAGTAGACACTGCAACAGCATTGTTTTCTGATGAGTTCAGAGGACCTGCTAGGCATTTGGTATTAATGAATTATATTCATAAATTATCTCTTGCAGCTATTAATTTCGATTGTGCTGTAGTGATAACAAATGTTATTCGGGATGCACCTATAAGAACAACATTAATAGATCAGGGTGGCCATAACCGTAGAGCTGCAATAAAAACTACTGCTACAAACTCATTCCAACAGCAAGAGTTTATGGGTGCTTCGATCTCAATTTACGTACATATTAAATTAAAGCTTGAGATTATTAATTTAGAAAAATCACTATTTGGTGCAAGCCTTATGCAACCTATACAAAAGGATCGTGTGCTATTTAATATAACATCGAAAGGTATTTCAGACGAATAACTACTTTACTGGAATAAGCTTTTTACATATGAAATCAATTTAACAAAACATTTAAGACACTATATTCATTTTTTGATAATGAGCAATTTCAGAATCTGCATATATTAGTACAAAGATATCTATACAAGTTCAAGAAATGCCAATAGTGATTTCTAAATCTATGGCCGGTGCCTGTTTTTCCTCAGGATCTTATTCTAATTCAAGTTTTTGAAATGTATCCTGTTTTTCAACATTCCTATGATATCATTTACTCCCGTAGTCAAATTCATGACATTGCAAGAACATCTCATAGTGCGCGTAAACAAATTCAAACCCCTGCGTCAGCTTTTCACATATTTTTTCACATTTGAAAAAATTTACCTATTGTTGGAGATATAATATTATAACAAAGATGACTATAAAATAAAAAGCAATAATCAATTTACAAGCAGATAAACTACGCCTTTGTATATATTGGGTCAGGATATCCGGAAAACTGATAGGTTATACACTTTTAGTTGCCCTTTATGGAAACAAATTGTTATAACCTCATTAATAATCATGGCTCTGCGTAGTTAATTCTCAGCAGAATCTCGTTACTGTTCTTTTAATTCAAAAGAATGATTTATAGCTAGTTTGTACAATATCTGACTCCCATCTTCTTTTAAAAATTTGTAATGTAAGCTGAATAATACGATCTGGCTAATATTCAAAAAATAGCATAAGCATATATCAAATTTACACATCTGCTGAGCCTATTTCTGTTGCAATCCTTTTACTTCTGCTAGGAGTATTGCTAGGCGGAATAGGTTCTCTCTTGATGTACAGGTCTAAGTTGACGAGACAGTAGTTTAGCAAAGAGCAAGAACAGTATGATTAACATTGCTCTGGTTGTATAATAGCTTCCAATAAAAGCAAATTTTTCTATTTTTTCTATGTTTAGATGCGCTCATTGAGCGCATCCGACAGCAATAATGCGACAGTGAATTAATATTATAGTACCCATAGTATGGGTTTACAGCCAGAGATTGTGAAGCTGTTAAGGCATTTTCTTTTGATAACCTACGCCTATCTTTAAGGATGAGTTCATAAAATTTGTATATAGTAAAACCTTCAGTTGCTAGGGAGATTTTCGTATCTGATAATGCTAAATATTTATCACTGTATTTTCACCTAGCAATGATACATTTGTTAGTGGTGATAATATTTCGGCTACTGAATTATTTGAACGCCTGGCCACATAAGTATGATAGAACTATCATGACACACTAATAATACTTTGCATGGGGTAGTAATACTAGTAACCATTTTTTTGTCTCTCCCTATTTATTTGATTCTTAGCGATGTAAGCAGTCAATATATCATGGGGTGTCATTTCAAGTTCCATTGAAGCATCAATTACAAAATGCCAGATATCAATGAGTTCCTCCTTTGCATGATTCTTATCAAACTCTACTGTTTTTTTCCACCATTTCCAGTTGGTCAGCCTTTGTAATTCTACTGCTTCATGAATTATGGCAGTACATAGCGCAGACAGCCTTTCCTCCTTTGATAGAGAAAGGAATTTCTTTGAATATTGTGAACCATTAGATGGCGAATGGGTTGCGAGAGTCTGATGCAACTCATTTTGCTTTCGGAAAAGATATTCTAACATATCTTGGCTATTATCATTATTCTTGCTATTAGAGTCATCTGACATCATCCTTGGTTGCACTTTACTAGTAATTATATCAGCAGTAAATTTATCTTTATTCATGATTATTATCTAATGATATAATACATGTTAACAATGCCCAATCGGAGTTTTTAGCTATAACATCATACTACAGGACATTACTTTTCAGAAGTTTGCAAAAGCTCGCCTATCTCATTATGCATCTTCAGAAAGTTTAATCCCTTCTCGGTTGTCTTGTATATCTGAGGAGCTTCTAGGTAGTCTAACAAGTTGTTCCCAATGAGCACGGAAAGATATTCTCTTAACTGGGCATAGCTCAGAAAAGCTTTATACATTATTTTTGTCTTGGTAGCTCCACCATTAGCCGCCTCCAGGATCATTGCTACTATTTCTGTTCTACTTCTGTATTTCATAGTGATATTATTATAAAAATCAAATATTTATGGAAAGTCGTATTATCGATCATGCTATTCGATCGATCAAGTGATCATTCTACTAGATCAATATGCGCTAATTCAGACTATTATTTGATAAATCAATATTACATATTATATGTTCACATGGGGTCAGTATTACTGTTACAATGGAATTGTTAATCAAATTTGATATAATTTTAGACTAAAATTTATAGACAAATCAGGAATTCGAAGTAAATTTGGTCTCTACTCTCCTGTATTTCAGGTTTCAACGCCTATGGATATTTACATGCATGTACTCGATCTACTTCCATATTCCAGCAAGCTTCTCCCATTCTTCTTCGTCACCAACCTCGTCTTCCAAAAGCTCTTCAAACATTTCATGTGTAACTAAATCAGTCATTCTATATTTTTCTGCCAGCCTGTTATAGGTTTCTATAGCA
>JBKOWU010000062.1:0-2768 GCA_046724555.1 Thermoproteota archaeon
CCAACTCGCTCATGATGAACTATTATATCTAATTTCTTCATTTAGAATTAGTCTATTAATTAGTATCGACTGCTCCTCTAAAAGGTTTAGTTTAGTTCTGTTTTTAGACCTTCAAAACCTAATGCTACGTCATATTAATCCCAAAGGTACAGGAGATATATATTGATATATGAGCTGGAAATAACCAAATTTTTGTAATCATGTTTGTACTATATATATCATCATTATCTAAATTTTGAATAGCTGATGTACTAATGAAGACACTAAAAACAAGTTTAATACATTAGAAGAGTATTTGCATAAATGCAGACACCACATTGTCTTCCTTACCCCGCTATACATTCATGACCGTCATGTGTCAAACTCTTACACTGTAAGATCGAGATACATCCTGTCCAGTATAGCATATAGTTGTAAGCATGCGTTAAGTTTGCCAACCGATTCCAGCTAGCTAAAGATTGTACATTAATTCTGTTTCCTCCATGCAAAAGTTGTAGTTATTTAGAATAGTACTAAAATAGTACAAGCGGTGGGTTCATATCTGACGACATGCAATCACTTCCACTGACTGTAGAAGAGTTGATCGGACCTTTTCTACAATATCTTACAATCGTAATTGACATTGTTGCAGCAATAGTTATAGCAATATCGATCATACGTGGATTTATTATGTTTCTAAGGACAATACGAAGATCCCCGCTAGAACAATCAAAAGACGAGCCAAGTATCAAGCGGTATATAGGAAATAGTCTGATTCTTGCACTAGACATAGAAGTAGCTAGCGATATTATAAAAACAATATTGACTCCATCAACTCCAGAACTATTATCGCTTGCTGTGGTAGTAGGAATAAGGATAGCACTCAGCTGGTCTTTGTCAAGAGATATTGGCTTAGGATTTGAGAATCAACAAGAAAAAAGGTAAAGATCCTATAAATAGTGCTGGTAGGCATTTATCAAGAGAATTCTGGATAATATCACCGCTGCGCCTGAATAAAGCCTTATTAAAAGGCAATCTTTTAAGGTTATTAATTATATGAACACAATTGGGATTTTAATTTTGATAATCATTGCAATATTCATTATTGTTGTCTTAGCCACATTCTTTTTTCATATACGCTTATTCCTGTCTATTTTTCCTACCTTGCAAGGTCTGGATATAGATAAAACTTCAAATCGCATTGTTTCAGTACTGAAAACTACTATTATCATATAAGGCGCTGTCAAAGCAGCCATTTCTTCTGGTTATAGAAAAATCATCAATTTTGCAATTCAATATCTATAAATAGACACAGTTTGTTTAACCAAGGGATCTGAATTAGGAGCGAGGACATCCGGAGAAATCATTAGCCCAAGATGGTTAAGAATTTTCCAATTAGTTGTAGGATCAATATGTGTTGCAATATCACTGTATATACTACTTGGCTCAGTTCACCTTGGAGCTTATACCCTCATTTTCCTAGCTTCAACAGCATTCATTATAATTGGAATTGAACGTATCATAGTTGGAGTACGATCCACTTCTCTAAAGAGATCGTCTAGACTCATTAGCATAGGAATAGGAGTGGCGATAGTCGTGTTCTTTGGTTCAGCCTACTTTGCACCAGTGTACGTTAGTAAGTTATACGTACTAATGCTTGCTTTTGGGCTTTTAGCTACAGGGGCGATAAGAATTATTGATGGCATGAGAAATACTACTTATGGTAGACCTTCCAAGGTCTTTACTATAGGTACAGGAGTGATATGCGTTGCAATAGCACTGCTTATATTTTCGCGTCCTCAGTTTGGTTTCCTCTTATTGTTGTTAATTGTTTCCATAGTCCTTTTGATCAACGGAATACAGATAGTATTTGTAGGAATAACAGGAAAAAAACTGACCAGACTACGTTCATGAATCACTTGATTCCTATTGGGGAGACGATTAATAATAAACTGCCTTTATCTATCAGTATTGTTGTTGCAATAACGCGACTCTAAAGTATCTAATAAAACTCTATGCATATGCGCTTTCATAATATTTTTGTAGATTCAGAGTTTATAAGTTTGTTTTTTGTCTACCACATGAAAAGTAGGTAGGTAAGATAATTCTCTGTTAGTAACTCCATTAAGTATGCAAATAAGTTTAAGTACAATTGATAATCAATATTGAAAATATCTTGACTAGCACAGTCATAAATAATATTGTTAAGAATGCGCGCAGCTTATCTAAAGATGGCATATGGTTCCATGATCCCGAAGGCAGGCATCTTCTTTTTCGTGGAGTAAATTTTGCATCACGTAGCAAATTACCTCCTTTTCTTCCCATCGCTCCTCTACACATGCAAAATATGGATGAATCGATTCTAAAGGAAGAAATTGAATTGGTTAAACCAGAGTTGGATCTTCTAAAGAAACTAGGCTTTAATATTATTCGACTGCTAATATCGTGGAAAGCCATTGAACCTGAGCCTAATCCAAACTTAAATGAGCTCTCTGCTGCAGGACGAAAATATCTAACCCTTGTAAACCAAATAATAGATGCATTATACAGCCGAGACTTGTTCATTATTTTAGATTTTCATCAAGACATAGCACACGAAATCTATGGTGGAGATGGATTCCCGGATTGGGCATTAGCAATAGACGAGGAACATAAGAGACCAAAGGCGTCAAATCTCAGAGATAGGAAGTGGCAGACGGCTTACATGTTAAACAAGCTAGTAAAGCACACTCTTTCCTCATTTTGGAAAAACGATCTTACTAACACAGAATTTGGTTTGCAAAATTTTC
>JBKOWU010000180.1:0-2633 GCA_046724555.1 Thermoproteota archaeon
GGTTAATTATCTCCCAGGAATGGATGATAAGAAGTTCAGGACTTTGCTTTCAGAGCAATTCAAGGTTCTCATTGCAGGCGGTTTTGGTGAACTTAAAGGCAAAGTCTTCAGAATTGGATCTATGGGAGAAGTTAACAAATATCATGTCATGAGAACTCTATCATCTATCGCATCTTCCATCAATATGCTTGGCTTAAATGCAAATCCAGAAGCCATTTCTGTTGCACTTGAAAAAATGAAATCATTAACGTAGCTTAATTAGGTATATGATATATTAATATTTGATTCGTTAACTGCAGAGGAGACAGGAAGTGGGTTAAATCCGGTGGCCCATTTGATTTATTACAAACATCTGATAATTCCGGATCTTGGGAATTAGTATTTCGTACACTCACTCATGACACAACGAGTACCTATAAGCGCTAATTTATATCTCCTAGCAACAGCGTTCTGTTAGTTACCAGTATCTATTAGTATAAGTAATATTATATTGTTAAACTGAATTGTTACTATACAATTTTATTCTATATGAGTATATGATAATCTAGTTATAGAAGAGAAAATACAAAATTATAAATTCTATAGATATCGTTGGTTTGCGATGTTCAATAAACATACAACAGCACTATATGCAGCAGTCATTGCATCAGTACTTGTTGCCTCTGTATTCGCTATTAGCTATGTACAACAGGCATTAGCACAGGGTAACATGACCGGTGGCGCATCTGGCGGTAACATGACTGGCGGCAATATGACCGGTGGTAACATGACCGGCGGAAGCAGCGGCGGTGGCGGCGCATCTGGCGGAAGCAGCGGCGGCGGAGCTTAAACAGCTTGATGCCAACCTGACATCAAATAGTGCGTAATAGAGAAAAATATCGTATAATCTAACCACTCTTTTTTTATTATGATATTGAAATTTTTACTATTGCCCAAATTTTGTAAGTTTATGTGTTTCAAATAGGAAATTTTATAATACATAAAGATCTTTAATCTAAATTCATAAGCCAAGAATTGTAACCCAAAGGTTGGTATTAGTTAATCATAGAATTTCAAGTATATGTGTACTATATGTAATTGTCAAACAACAATGTATGCTATCTACTGTGCTACTTTCAAAGATATCTTTATAGTGGTATTTTTTAATCCAAATCCAAAGCCCAAATACTCATTACCTAAAGTAGCAAAAGCTCAAAGCATTAATATATTATTTTGAAATTAAATGTGTATAGTCACACTGTGATTCCTTCTTAGCGTTCAAATGTTTCCAGTTGTTCCCGGAAACAAAATGGCATTAACGAGGGACTGCTGTCACAGTGTGATTATATGTCATATGATTTTCTTATTCCTGTTTCCAGGTTGTACTTCTAGATATAGATTTGTGTTAAAGTATGAATTTTATCTCTAGTGATTTTTCTGCAAATTCGTAAAAGATGGTGTTCAATATATTTCCTTAACTTTGATAGTAGCAATTTAAATGAAATTAATATCCTAAAGCTTTACACATAAATCAATCTGATTTCATATGTATGAGTCGTTAAGACCTGAATGTAAAAGATGTTTATACTGGATCTGTGACTAGCTTTGATAAATACTAGTCAATTAATGTCCTTCATTGTATATTATCTCTGGAGTAAATAGAAAATTAAAATGACAACCATAGTTGGAATAAAAACGAAGGAAGGTGTTGTGCTTGGCTCAGATAGACGAGCAAGTAAAGGCTTTTTCATAGGCTCGAAGATAACACAAAAAATATCAAGAATAGATGATACTTTAGCAGTAGCAATAGCAGGACAGTTATCGGACGCAGAGTATATGATTAAAGTTGCAAAAGCCGAGAGGAGGTTACTGGAACTTAGGAGAGGCTTCCCGTTTACAGTAAAAGAATCTGCTAGACTCATTGCGAACCTTGCATACTCTGGTCTCAAGAACTATCAGCCATATTTTGTGGAACTATTGGTGGCTGGTGTGGACCAAGAGGGTGGACATATATTGGCAGCAGATATGAGCGGTGCAATAACCGACGAAGACTTTGCATCTTCGGGTTCTGGGTCACCGATAGCATATGGTGTTCTTGAAAGCATATACGATAAGGACTTGACTAATGAACAGGCAAAACAAATTGCGACCAAAGCTGTAGCAGCAGCAATGGAACGAGATCCTGGATCGGGAAATGGTATAGATGTACTAGTGATTCCAAATTTGTTGTTAGTGAAAGAGGAAAACAAGGGGGTGAGTCATTAGAAGTGTCAGAAAATAGTACTGGAGGTAGCATTGGCTTCGGTAACACTAGATATCCTTACTATTACGGCCCTGAGGGCAGATTAGTCCTAGATGAGAGACCCAATAATGGCCAATCAATGATAAACCCAAAATATCAAGAACAAAAGAAAAACGAGGAGGTGAATGATTAGAATTGTCAGAAAACGGTAGTGGTTTTGGTAATAATAGTAGATTTCCTTACTACTATGGTCCTGGAGGTAGGTTGGTATTAGTAGATAGCGCTTTAGAAGCTGTTAACAAGGGTTCAACAACAATTGGAATCAAAACTCCAGCCTTTGCCTTGTTGTCCAGTCACATTAAGCCAACCAAACCCTTAGTAGACCCTGCTGAAAAAATATTTACAATTGATG
>JBKOWU010000155.1:0-8692 GCA_046724555.1 Thermoproteota archaeon
GCCATGAAACATAAGTAAACCTATGAAACCTGCAGTAGTTATAAAAGTACCAAATATTATTGGCTTCAATGAACCTAATTTAGATATTATAAATCCAGAGGTTGGACCAAACACTAGAAGTATCAAGGCAAACGGCAGTTGTACTTTTCCTGTACTAATAGCATCTTCTCCAAACCCAGCTGGTTCAGGATTTCTCACAAGTATTGGAATTGTCTGAAAAACCATGAACATAGATAGACCAACCAACATTATAATTAAGTTGGCCGGCAGTATGGATTTGTTTAGCATCAGTCTAAAGTCTACCAGTGGGTATTTAGCTCGCTTCTCTATTACCACAAATAATATGAATGAAGTTACAGCTAATATAAGAAAGGGTAGTATGGCTTCAGTAGAAGAATTATTTTTGTTATTATTGTTATAAATATTATGATTGTTAGGAATGACAGAAGCCGCGCTATCATTGTTGCCTGATGTTTCGATAAATGTCAACACTAGTAGAAATGATGCAATAGCGACAGCCAGCGTTATTGCGCCTTTTACATCGATTTGATCTGACAAACTTTTAGCAGTTCCATTACCATTATTCTTTATTTTTTTTGCCCGACCGTCAGTTTTAATATTATTATTATTATTTGTCTCATTATCATCATTTGTTCTAATATCAACTGGCTTTTGTGCTAGCTGATTATTACGCAAGTCATCCTCATCATTTACAAAAATAAATCGCCGAATTATTAGAAGAAGTACTACTGCAATCGGTATTATTGTAAAGAATGTAGTGCGCCAACCGTAATTTTGAATTATAATTCCTCCAACGGCCAATCCAATTACTGCACCTGATGCAAACATAGAAGTGATTACACCTTGACCAATTGAAATTTTTTCTCTTGGAAATTTGTCTCTTACTATACCAAATGCAATTGGAAACATTGACATACCTATTCCTTGTATCGCTCTAGCTATTAGCATAAAGAATATGTTTGAAGAGAAGCCGGCTAAACAAACGCCTACAGCGTAAATTACCATTATAATCAATAGAATTTTTTTTCTTCCATAGATATCTGACAACTTACCTGCTATGGGAGTCATAACAGCACCCGATACCAGGTAGGCAGTAAGAATCCATGAAGACATGCTATATGACACTGCGAAATCCTTGATCAAGTCTGGAATAGCAGGTATCAACATAGTTTCTGCATACATTACCATAGTTGCAATGCAGCTCAGTATGGCTAGCACCTTCCATGCAGAAGCAGGGACGCTCACTTGATTTGAGGAAGGGTGTACCTTAGAGGTTTGAACATTGTCATCGGTATCACCACCATTCTTAGTTTTTTTGTAACGCAGCATTTTCATTTCAGAACTTTTCCCTTGAGAATTAGGTTTTTTATTTTTTATTTTTTATTTTTTCTTTTGTTTGTCGATGTTAAGGTAGTGGAAATAGTCGTACCGGGTGTTGTTGAGTTATTTGTAGCAATAGTAGTAATACGAGAAGAAATGTTGTTAGAGGTCTTATCCTTCGTATCTATCACCATCGTATTATTTTCCGCACTAGCAGGACTAACGTTGAATTCAGCTCTAAGATTATGCCATATTTTATCTAAAGCTGCTCTCATGATATCGAGATCTGCTTCTGATATCTCCTTTACTGACACTTGTCTTACTTTTGATGCGCATTGCATCATTCTGTCCCATAATGCGTCTGCTTTTTCTGTACGATAAATTCGATTATTTCGTCTATCAGAAGGATCTACTTTTCTTACCACTAATTCTTCCTTCTCCATTTTATCTATAATCGGTATGAGAGTAGGACCCTCTAACCCCAATTTATCAGCAATCTCTTTTTGTGTCAGACCATTATGCTTCACAAGCATAACAATTACTTTCCATTGGCCAACAGTAATACCCACCCTGTCATGTAATTCCGAATCGAGGGCTTTGACAAAGGCTCTTGCTGTTCTATTAACTATAAACCCAATACTATTTTCAAAATCATATTCTTGCATGCTACTAATACTAATCATTAGTAGTCTAATTATTAGTATTTAAATATTTAGTGAATATAGGTAGATTCGGTGAATGTCATCCATGTAATTAAAATAAATACAGATGCTTCTAACAGATACTTAAGATCTTGTGTAGTTTATTCGTCAGCTTAGAGTGTTTAACTTCAACTGCTTGGGATTGCTGATAGGCAAACTGAATGAGAATATAGCCCCATTATCATCATTGACACCCTTATTGTTATTCTGCCCGTTACCATCTCCAAGCCAAATCTTTCCGCCATGACTTTCGATTATATTTTTAGATATGAATAATCCCAAGCCGGTACCAGATTGTGATTTGGTAGCAAACTTGGTGAAAAGCCTTGGTAATATTTCAGGATGAACTCCACTTCCAGTATCCTTTACAGTAACAATAACTTCTTGACATTTGGCATCGTTATTGAGATCGTGCTCTTTTCGTCTATCCACAACTACAGTTATGGTCCCTGCCTTAGTACATTTAACTGCATTATTAAGAAGATTTGAAATTACTTGGCTAATCCTGTCTTTATCAGCATCTACGAAAATTTCATCCGTGAACTTGTTTTCTACTAATGTCCCATTTGAAATGAATTTTAGTTTTATATCCTTATTCTCCCTAGCGATTTGATTTCTGAAATCTGTGATAATATTGATAATGAGGTTGTTAAGATCGAAATATTCTTTTCTTATTAGTAGGGACTGCGTTTCTATTTTGGTAACATCCAAAATGTTCTCTGCAAGTCTACGCAACCTTCTGGCGTTTCTGATTATAACATCTATTAGCTCGTCTTGCTGCCGTTGTTTTTGTAGTTGACCCTCTCCTGCCTTGTCGTACATACCTCCCGCTCGCGAATCTATCTTTATACTGTTTTTAAGATGCTCAGCCAAGCTAATAATTGGTTGGATAGGAGTTTTCAATTCATGAGCTGCTACATTGATAAATTCCTTCTGCATTTTGTCATGCATTGTTAGTTGTTCGTTGGCTAATGCAAGTTGTTTGTTGGATTCATGTAATTCTTTAGTTCTTCTTTTTACCTCCATGTCTAGTGAGCTAGTCCATTTTATAAGGAGAATTATTAGAACTGATATTGCAGCAATAGTACATCCAAGAAGCATAAACATCTTTGAATTTTCAGTGGCTAATAACCCCTTGACCTGTGACGTAATTTCGGTAGTTGGCGTTACTACTTGAGTGAAATAAATTGGCTCACCATTTACGAATATAGGATACTGAGTGTTTAATCTCTCACCTCTGCCATAATCGTACACGCCAAAACCAGAATTTCCTGCTAGAAGATTACGTGTCAAGTTATTCAGGGTAGGGTTGCGATGTATAAATTGTTGTGTATAATTTCCAAAAAAATTCTCTCCTACGAACGTCTTGCTCAGACCGTTTGCTAGCATTATACCATATTTGTTATATGCAACTAGGAATTGTGAATGGATATTCCCAAATTGTGCATATTGTGAGAAAAAAGGTGCAGAGGGTATGGATGTTGCAATTAATCCCATGTACTGACCAGTTTCCCTGCTAACTATCGGATAAGATATGAAAATTGTGTATGTGTCCTGCCTATCAAATCCATCAGAAAATACAGGTCTTAATGTGAGCCTTGTATTTTCTACCCATCCCCTGAACGAATAGTCTGCGCCCAAGTTAGACTGTGAACCTGACTTTGAATAGCTTATTGTTAAAATATTATCTTTATCTAAGACAAACAACCCATCAATTATGCCCTTAAACTGAGAGTACTTGTCACCCACCATTTTTTTTGCATTGTCATTGTAAATAGCTTGCTGTAGATATAGTGAGTTTGCCAATCCATCAAGCGTGCTAACCACTAGATTCATGTCTGAACCTATGTGCATGGAGATACCTTGTGTGGATGATATTTGACGCTGTTTTTGTTGCAAAAATAAATTTTGCTTAATGTCCTGCTCAGTAATGTTTTGGATGTAAACTAATAAACCAAATGAAAAGATAATAATTAAAATTATAGAAATGATACCTATTTCCCTTATCTTTTTGGAGAAGACGTTCATATCACTGCCTGGTCCTAAGTGTAACTACTGGTCAGAATCTAAAAAACTTTTGTTATTAGAATAGTTTTATTTCTACTACTGTATACTCTATTACATATTAAAACCATTGCAAGAGGTGTAGTAATGATGAATGTAAAAAGAACGAGAAATTAATTCAAGAATTAGAAAAATAGAACCTGTTGTGTATTTTTATGAATTCAAGGTGCAGTTAATGCTGTTCACCAATTATATTAAAAAAAAGATTATAGCCATTCAATTGCAAATCCTTAAAAACGAGATACGGTATTTCTCAGTATTAAAAAGAGTTCAATACTAGTTGCATGCATATGTCTTGTCACAGTATTAGTATTCACTATAGTGGCTTGCAGTTTTGCTTCTGAGTCCTATGCAACGCCGCCCAAAAAGAAAGTTACTCTTATGGGATTATTTGATAACTTGGGTGATCCGTCCAGATGGTATGACTTTGTTCTTAAGCCGGCTATCCAGGAAATGAGGGTAAAGCATCCAGACTTGGATATTCAGCTAGATTATAGACCCCTACCGTACCAGGACGTACGTCCGGCATTCCTACAACTCCTAGCGAATAAAACCAATCTCGATATAATAGACATAGATCCAACTTGGCTTGGCGAATTTGCCCAAAATGGATTTTTGACAGACATTACCGATTTCGCACGAAGTTGGGGACAGTTAGGCGATCTATATCAAGTATTCCTTCCTCCTGCCACATACAATCATAGATTGTATGCGCTATACGCGATAGCAGACATAAGGGCTATGTGGTACTGGAAGGATCTATTAAGTCGAGCACAAGTTGATGCAAATTCACTTAAGACCTGGGATGGGTACATTTCTGCTGCAAAGAAGCTAAATTCTATGTTTGGGTCTCAAGGAATAGAGGCAACGCATCTGGTTGGGGCTAGCCACGCACCTGACATAGAATTTTATCCTTATTTATGGATGCTTGGAGGCGATATTCTCAAGCAAAAGAGCGGACATCCAACCAAGGGTACCTATTACTATCCTGCTTTTAATGGAACTGAAGGAGTTAAAGCACTCAGTTTTATTAAAACACAAATTGATGCCGGCATAAAGCCACAGAAACAACATTTCTGGGGAAAAGAGTTCTTAGATAGGAAGTTTGCTGTAATGTTAGAAGCAGTACAAAACCACGTAAGAGATGACTATAATATAACTACACCAGAAAAGGCACGGGAATTTGAGCAGAAAGTTGGCATGATACCAATGTTTCCTACACCAGACCCAAGTTATCAGAGTGCTACTTTGTTAGGTGGATGGGAATTAGGTATCCCTCAGACCTCCAAGAACAAAGGCTTGGCATGGGAATTGATTACAATAATGTTGGAACCTAAGATTATTGCACCTATGCTACAAAAGTATGGGTTACTTCCAACAAGGATATCAATAGGAGAAGGCCCATCCTCAATAGCACTCAACTCATCAATTCCGTATTATGCCGACTTGGTTTCTATGATAAAAATAGGCCAAACTAGACCCAATATCCCAGAATTTCCTCAAATATCTAACAATATAAAACAAGCAATAGACCAGATTTATAATGGCACTAGTCAACCAAAGCAGGCATTAGACCTTGCAGCTGCTAAATCTGCAAAAATACTAGGCTGGTAATGCTAACAGTATGCGAAAATAATCAAATTACAACTAATCGCTCGTTTCGTAATAAGTGCAACTAGTCAACACTAATAATATTTCCCTTGTTCTGATTCACTAAATTTTTGTGTAACGCTGCTTACGCCAGCATTACTTCTTATTTCTTCATTAACTTTAATAAACCCCTTTGATTTTACACGCAAACCATACTAGTTTTCTAGGGCATAGTGAGAATGATCTTTATACGACCTATCGTTGAGAGTTGGAGATAATCTTATCAAAAGACTTCATAGCGTTTGGTAGTTGCTCTATCAGGTCGGTCGCAACCATATGCAGTCCTAGCTTCTGATGAGCTAAATTTCCTGCCATTCCAGTTAGATACACTCCTGTAAGTGATGCGTAAAAAGCGTCCGATATTTTTGAAAACAAGCCCGCTACCACACCAGAAAGTACGTCACCACAACCACCTACCGTCATTGCAGGAGTGGTTCTCTTGATCAGGGCTATACGCTTCTGCTGTCCGAGTGTACTGCGACCGTCACAAATAATATTATAATATCCTTTGAGAATTATTGTAATGCCGTATTTTTTTGCAATACTGTATACATTTAATGCATGTTCCTCAAACATATCTCTTGTTGACCTTGCACTTAACGTCTTATCATGATTCTGCCGTTCCTGAAACATTCTTTTGTACTCTCCTAAATGTGGAGTAACTATTGTGTTAGTTCCAGAGATAGATTCAAGGACTTCTGGTATAAGAGCAGAAGCGTCTAGTACTAACTTTGATCCATTTTTTATAAATTCTTTTATAATGTATATCAGAGAATCTGGAGCTGCTATTTTCATGCCCATTCCTATAGCTATAGCTTGTGGTTTTTTGGGGAGCATCTTCAATATGGATTTTGCTGAACCTAAAGTAAGGTCATCATGAGAAAATGGCAATACAATGATATTTGGCGAAAACGACCTGATAGCTGAAATGTTTGACTTTGGAATTGCCGTGTAAACAAGGTCCACGCCGGAGCGCAAAGCTGATAAGCTGCTAAGCAAAGGCGCTCCATGATAGGTCCCGCTTCCGCCGATGACTAGAAGAATGCCATTATCTCCCTTTCTTGATGAATTCAGACGTGGAGGTATTATCTGTTGAATGAGATCAGGTGTGACTGAAATTATTTGTTTTTTACCTATAGCAGACATACACATATTGCAAATGCAATTTAGATAAATTTTGTTATTGTTAATCTCCGAACATGGTACCTCTCTTGATCCGGCAATTAACCGGATTTTTAGTGCTTGATGTTAGTCTTTTCTTTATTCATTTTTATTTGGAATTTCCTTTGCAAATGTCATAGTCGTCATCATCAATATTAGCAAATAGAAGGTAAACTTAACATCCACGCTGAACTATCAACTCCTATTTATGGGAGCACATTCGTTGTAAGATCTAGATAGAAAGACTTCAATATAGTAATTAATATTCAGAAAGCACGCAGTGTTTTTTGCATTATACTCTATCCATGTTCTTTAATACAGATATAATAAAGAGCTATTCAAATTATATCAATAATACATGTTACAAAGGGGTTACATTATCCTAATTATAGGAGCAGCACTGCTAATTGCAGGCATAGGGATTTCTGTGCTTTGGGCTGATTCGTTCGCTAATTCCTTTCTTCGTCAGGGCATGATTCTAAATGATGTTGCACTAGCTCCCTCAGCATCAGGTAGAAACACAATACGAGTAACGGATATCGCTCATCCAATAGCATTGCAAGTACACTTTGAATCTCAACATAGTAATAGTAATAGTTCTCAGAATGAACAGACATCAAATGCTGCTGCTGGTCGTCATGTTAGTTTAAATGAGGTCGTAAAGGATCCAGCTGGCAAGATATTAAGCAATACCACATTTTCAAGGCAGTTCTTTACAACATTAAAGCCTACAGCCCAAGGAACCTACACTTTGATAATTTCAAATTTAGGTTCGGACACAGTCAAGGTAGGCGCCTTGTTTGGCCCTGCCACTTTTCTAAACGAGGAAAATCAAATCAATGTTAATATATTTGGTGGAGTCGTAGCAGGATTATCTGCAGCAGCAGTAGGAATATTAGCACTAATAGCAGGCATTATTGTTTTAATATTAGATAGAAGAAAAGGAGCAAAAGGAAAAGAACCTGTTACAACTAGATAAAATTAGTGAGGCAGCCATAGAACTGCAAAACACCTGTTGCTGTATCAATAGCGACCATGATGTAGAGACTCATAGTAAAGCGAGACGCAATTACAATGGTAATTTCCTGAAGCTACATAATAAAGATAAAAAGCTCTTTTGTGGCTCTTAGAACCTTCGAGATCAATTTCAAAGAAATAATGTCATATTGAATTGGTCTAGTCCAGTATTTGATAAAGCTTCATTGATATCCTTTTATTACATACATTTAGAATATATGATCAGTAAGCGTTTGTTTGGTCGACATTAATATAGTCAGTCAGCTCTTTGAATTTTTTAGTAATTTTGGTTACGTTGGTGTACTTCTTATCAGTTTTGTAGGAAGTATCATCGTTTTCATTCCGATTCCGTATTTCCCAATTTTAATTACGGCAGCATTTAACAAACATCTAGATCCTAATCTCATTTGTGTATCGAGTGCAGCAGGAGCACTTGCAGCCAAAATCATAATATTTTATGCAAGCTATTATGGCAGAGGCATAATAAATACCCGTACCAAAAAACGAATGGTACCGCTAGAAAAGCTGTTGAATAGATATGGCTGGCTCGGGGCTTTCATAGCTGCGCTAACACCTATTCCAGATGACCTTGTATACATTCCATTAGGTATTGCTAAATACAGTCCATGGAAATTTGCGACTGCGACCTTTTCTGGTAAATTGATACTAAATGAGGCTATAGTATGGGGAGCAGTAATTTTAGGAAGACCATTTATTGAGCGTTATTCAACTTCTACTTCCCAGAATCCACTTTATCT
>JBKOWU010000336.1:0-8153 GCA_046724555.1 Thermoproteota archaeon
ATCACAGAAAAAAACACAATATATGATTAACACAGACAGGTCAAAAATGCTAGATTCAGGCTTCTATGAAAATGTGGTTTGGGGTGCTCTTCATAAAGCTTGGAAAGGTTATGTAATTGCCAAAAATAAAGGAGAGGATGAGAAAATGAAACTCTATGCACGTAGAATTCAAGAGCTGCAGCATGACCTAGGACTACCAATTAGTTCATTTCCTAACATTGGAATGTCAGATACTGACTTTCTATCGGAACTCGCACAGAAGAAAGATGATTACAACCATAGTAACGAGAATAATCAAGAACAATTAGCGGAAGAGGAAAACTATCGAGGTGAGAGTCAATTTGAACGAGAGAGATTCACAGATACATATAGTGAAGATTTCGAAGATGAATATAGTGATAGGTTCACCGATGAGTATCGTGAAAATTTTACAGATTAGTTAATATATATACATATATATAACATCTAAAGTAAACGTTATCATGATAAGATTGAAATGCAATAACTAATATAGAATATCCTTTATTGTCTCTCCAATTAACGAAAAGACGGCGATTTCTATTCTTTGTTTTTGGCATCATTGCATTTATAATTGCTTACTATATTGGTGCAATACTTGTAAAAATAAATACTAGTCAAGCAGATTTCATAAAAAAAGATTTTGAAACAAAAATCAAAGGTATTAATCAATATGGTATCTTTGCAAATAATTTTAAGGTAGCATTAGGAATGTTTATTCCTGGGTTTGGTATTGCATTAGGAGGCTTTTCAGCATTTTCAACTGGGCTGGTATTTAATGCAATAGCGCAAGCTTCACCTGCATTGTCCAATATTTCTCCTCTAATAATTTTTCTAACCCCATTTGGAATTTTAGAGATTATTGCATATGGTATAGCAATATCAAGAAGTGGGATATTGTGTTACCAATTGATTAAAGACACAAACAAAAGAAATTCATGGACAAAATATGTTATTCCTACTATTATTGAGATAGGAATAGTGGTAACTATATTATTTATTGGAGCTATCGTAGAATGGCAGTTGATACGTACACTAGGAATTTAGAAAATTTACTTCCTATGCTGCTTCTCGAGCTGAATTTGATATTGCAATAGTTTCAACCTTTTTGGTCATTATTTCGCCTACTGATGTTGTTGTTGTCATACATTTTCTAGCATATAACTAAAACAAGATTTTTAATATACTTTGTACTTTGCCCTCTCCCTGTCCATACCAATAGCTATTATTTATTAACACTGCAACTTAATTTTTGAAGCTAGACAGAGACCCTCCATATCTTCTCTTGTATTTTCCCTGCCATAGGAGGCATGACTCTGTCTGCTGCATGTACATTTTCAGACCTTGACAGAGAACTGTAGAGTAATTTCATATACAATAAAATCCAATAAATAAGACAGAACAGTAATTGTCTGAAGGAGAGAACTGTAATTGTCTGAAGAAGCAGCATTAATTATAGTTCGTTCTGACCTGAACTAATCCCTGTGCTCTATTTTCATTTTGAACTATAACTTCCATGCTGTTATATAGATATTGATAGTACGTATTGTATGTTTGGCTAGTGGGAAGAAGACAATAGCAATAAGTTGTTGTATCATTCATCTGCAAAATCTCTTTCATAAGCAACATTGTTCTCTGTCATAATGCAAAACTGCTAAATTAGCAGACATACATTAAACTCTCTTACTAAATGCATGATGATAACTTAGCAACAATGCGTATCTGTAATGATTGTAAAAAGACATTCATCACACAGTCTAGTATTGACGAACATATCGAAACAACTGGGCATAAAGATATAGTAAAAACAAGTTCGGGGATAATAAAAAAGTAAAAAGTAAAAGAGCAAAATGAATTATGATGTTGAGCTAAATTGGCTTAGCTTCCACTATTCTTAGAGCCTTTCCGTGATGTTCAATTAACTTTTGCTTCTGTGCATCAGAGAAATTATCAAAATCTTTTTGATGGTACAGGCAAAAGCCTTTCAAAGCAATACCATTATCATTGTATCTTGCTGGCAACGACAATTCATAATCAACAAGGTCGTCATATTTGCATATATGGGAATAAGCACCCAAGTCTGCTAGAACTGAAAGACCATTCTTTCCCAGATTAGTATAATTTGTTAAACTCTCTTTAAGATGCATATGAGGTTGTTCACCTAGATACTCTTTTAGAGAATCAGCAATTATAAGCGCTCCTTCTTTTTCATATTTTGATACATCTAGCATGGGATTATCTTTTTCAAAAAGAACCTGTCTAACAGAATCAGTAGTTTCATAAAATGGATTTATAAGAACAATTTCATTGTTCTCTTTAAGTTGCTTGTATGTATAGTTCGAATAAAGCTCCCTTAATATATCTAAATCTGGATAAATTATTATGTAGTGAGCACCATATTCTGCTTGATTTATCTGGTGTATAGCCTCTTCAACATGATAGTTCGTTATCATATTTTCCCCTACCCGTAGTTTGCAATCGCATAAAAATGCTACATAAATAATATAACCCTTATGATATAATCATCATAATTGATTGTGAAAGCTAATCAATGTAGTATTCTAGTTATTATCCATATTGCTGATTTTCTCTAACACATTATTTAACTGCTGTATATGAAATGGCTTTTGAAGGAAGGCATCTACCTTGATATCTGGCAGTAGATTGTGAAATTCTTTGTCATCAATCTCAAAAGCAGTCATGAGTATTACCTTGACTTGCTTATCAATTTCTTTTGTTCTCTTTACCAATTCATAGCCATTCATTCCTGGCATTCTAATGTCGGACAAGATAAGGCTGCAATCCTTGCAATTTACCTTAAAATCTTCTAATGCCATAATTGGGTCAGTAAAAGCAGATACTTTGAATCCGTGGCTATGTAATGCTTGTTCAATTAGTGTGGATATATCAGGGTCATCATCGACTGCTAGAACATACTTGGTATTATTCTTCTTACTAGCTTGGTCTTTTCGACCCTTCATGAAAGAGTGTAGAATGATTATTCATAAAAGTTTTATTGTTTTTGCTTTCTGAGCGTATGCATATCAGTAATAATGCTTTGTCGACAGTTTACCACAAAGAATCCTGAATCATTCAATCAAGATGGAGAGAAAAAAAGGCGTGAGGATATTAGCTAGCTATGGAAAAAGAGCAGTACCATTCATACAACAACTTCGTAGCATAGAAACAGATGACGATATGAAAAACTATATGTTTGATATTATAACTCAAATAGAAAAGACAGACACTTTAAAGGAGCATCTTAAGTAAGTGGCAACATCTCAAAAGTTATAATATCACAATTCTGCATATGATTTTCTTCCTCCAAGTCTATTTGCCTCGTAGAGATAACCTGCTGAAAGATAAGAACTATAATAAGAACAAGCAGGATTATTGTGACGTATATCAGTATGCCAATAGAAAAGGACTTGAATAGTCTCTGCAAAGAAATACTGCAATTAGATAATTCTATTAGGTTTGCAGGTATAGCCAACAACCTTGGCAGTCTGGTTGCAACAGCATATAGAAATGGCTTGACTCCCTTAATGGATAAGAAAGAAACCTCGCACTATGCAATACAAGTTGTTCTTCGTGCTGCCACAAGGGAAGATTTTGAATCAAAAATAGGCAGGCTAGTATATTCAATAGGTAAATATGAAAGGCTTATACGTGCAACTATTCCAATAAAGCTTTCTAGTAGTAAGGAAGACGAAAACAAATTTTACTATCTTTTGCTCTCATTTGATTTGAATTCTAATGTTATGGATGCAATTGAAAACAAGGTTATGCCGTTTATAGAAAGGAATAAAGAGCAAAAGTTGTAGCTGACCTTCTGTTTTCTTTGGATTAGCATAAAGTAAAATTAAGAATCAATGAAAAACAAAAAGAAAAGCTGATGCAAAAAGCTCAAAATAAAAACAGTAATATCATATTGCGTTCATCATAGCAGTCCTGAAGTATAAAGTCTAATGATTTAGGAGAAGCAGCGGGATGATGGAAACAGAACAGTAACCCGCTGCTTGTGGATATTGTGCATCTTCTTTTTGTCAATGCCTATACAGAACAGGTAGCAAATAGATATACTACTTAAAATATTTAAAAAATTTAACAGATTTCTCAGTATTTGTTTCTATATCATATATCTTGTCATAATGGCCATAACAAGTTATGATACATGCGAGTGTTGCTTCCTATTGTCTAAACTGTCCTTCCATTACAATTTCTGTTAGAGGTTTTCTATCGTTTGGATTCTCTCTTTCCTGTAGCTGTGGTGGAAGGTTATCCTTTGGTCCTCTCTTACCAATTGCAATCATTGCCATAACATCAAAGTTATCAGGAATTTCTAAATCTGCTCTAGCTCGCTCATAGTCAAATCCTTGCATTCCATGTACTGCCAGTCCTCTTGATGATGCTTCTAAAGCTAAGTTCTCCCATGCAGCTCCAGCATCAAATTGATGTGTTATAGAATATTTTTCATTATGTTCGAAATTCTTTCTAGCTATTACTACAACTAGTACAGCTGCATTTTTTGTCCAAACTTTGTTGGGCTCTGCTAACAAATTTAAGAGTTTATCCCAATGTGCTGTGTTTCTCTTAGCATATATGAATCTCCAAGGTTGATTATTGTATGAAGAAGGAGCCCATCTTGCTGCTTCAAATAGACTCATTATAGTATCGTCATCTAATTCTTCTCCTGTCATAGACCTTGGAGACCATCTGTGTAAAATTAGCGGGTTTATCTTGTATTTAGATTGTCTCATGGTTGTAGTAGTAGCAGTGTTCTTTTGTTCTTGCTCTATTGATTTGTCAATTGATATTGTCATATGTATATAGTCATCGACAGAATATATCATATTAACTTCAACACTATTCTATATGGAGTAACCTACTGAACACAGAAAAACAAGGAATTGGAAACTTATATTGAATATCAAACTCAGTGAGTGCAAGATGGAAGAAAGTAATTGGATAAATCAACTAACTATGGGAATAGTAGGTATTCAGCATATACTTGAGGATGTAAAGATGTATTCTACCAAGAATGATAGTGTTAAACAATCATACGATGAAGCCGTTGATAAGGTAAAAGATGCAAGAGAGGCCATTCATAGATTTGCTACAATTTATAATAAAGCACAATAAATGACTGAATCCTCTTGTTTTGTTTGAGTATTCTATCTCTAGTGATTTAGCACCAATATACTTTTACGGTTGTTTGTGCTCGAAAACTGTCCTCATGAGTATGAACATATAGATATCTTTTATTTTCTGCCAGATAGTTTTCTGTATAACACCTTGAATTCATGCAGTCTCTTTGAGTTATTTTTATCAGATTCATACATTGGCAAATTCAAAATCTTCTCGTAGACTTCAGTAATATAATCACGAAAATATTTTATAATATCTCTATCTCTTATGTGTTTTTTATTTACTAAAAAGGAATACCATTCTACTCTGTTAAACAGTCTGTACTCCCAGTATTTTCTTTCCTGCTCAAACGTATTATTCCTTTTTAGCTCCGCAGTCTCTTGCTCATATTCCAGTATGGCTAGTTGAAAATTGTCTGCGAGTTTTATTTGCTCAGCCTTATTTGTTTGTCTAAAAGTTCTAATTGTGAAGTAAAAGGTAGATGCTACGACAATACCTACAATGATTTGGATAACAGAGAGCAGTTGTGTTAGTATTATTGTATCAGCCATTTGTTTGCTTTTGCTTTTTCTGTTTTTGTTTGTCATCATTGTTATTGTTATCCATCGTAGTACTTGTAGTATTATCTGCTATTACTCCACCGCTTGCGACTCTAACAGGTCCATAAGAATAAACTCCTCTTTTATTTCAGTTCTTATACCGTTCTCATCCTCAATTACATATTTCTTTGAAGCAGGATAATATGTTGCACTTTTGTATTTTGATGTTGGAGGAGCCATTTCTTAATCAGAAGTAATGTGAATTGTATCAATCGTTTCTGGATATGTTGATAAATGGCTATTAGAATGTGTATTATAAGACATACTACATATCATATTACATGAGAAAAGCTGGACAGAACTCTTAGGCCTTTGCGTAAAATCCAGACTTTCTCTCATATATTTGTCCATTTTGCATCGCCTTTTTAAGATAATTCCGTGCTTCGTCTTCTGTAAATTTTCCTGTTTTTATAAGTTCATTGATGAAATTCTTTTCCTCCACATCATTTCTATCTTGACCTGACAGCGCGGTGAAAATTTCAATAAATATCTTTAACTTCGATACTTCGCTGTGAGGTTTACCATGAAGGACACCAAGATCTACCTTGCCTGTATTGACATCTATACCTGCAGTTTCCAGCATTCTCTGTACCAGGTAGATTGCACGTTCTGCGTCTTCCGCTTCAACTCTGTCTCTTAATAATATTTTTGCACGTGCTGTAGCCAATCTTATTAGACCTTCAAGTTGTCTAGGAGTGACAGTAATCATCCCATCTGATTCAGCATTTCTCATTTTCATATAATAATTTTTAATTATATTGATTGCATCTGTAGTTAATCTTGGTTCAATCTGTTTTGAAAATGCAAGATATTTACTGAACAGATCAATATCAATAGCAGGTTGGGCGGCGTGATCTGCATCTTGATGAATCTCCAAAATGTGACTTGCAACACGACTATCCTTCTCTCTTTCCGCAGTATCTCTTACCACATACACAAGGTCGAATCTAGTTAAAAGAGGAATAGGCAGATTGACATTCTCAGTTATGTTCTTAAATGGATCATACTTGCCATACATGGGGTTTGCGGCAGATAAAATAGAAGTCCTCGCGTTTAGAGTCGCAACTATGCCTCCTTTTGCAACAGAACATGTCTGTTGCTCCATTACTTCATGAAGGGCAGAACGATCTTCTGCTTTTATCTTGTCAAATTCATCAATACATACCAGTCCTTGATCACCTAAAACTACGGCTCCAGCTTCAAGCATCATAATTCCAGATTTATCCCGAATTACAGCAGCAGTTAGACCAGCTGCAGTCGAACCTCTACCAGAAGTATATAGACCTCTTGGAGCAACTTTGGCAGCAAACTTTAGCATTTCAGATTTGGCAGTACCTGGATCGCCAACCAAAAGAACGTTGATATCACCCCTACGAGTAGATCCATCTTCTAGTTTTTTTGTTACTGAGCCTACGATCAATAGCAGTATTGCCTCTTTTATTACTTCGTGACCATAAACGTGTGGAGCAAAAGAAGCAATTATTTTATCATATGCATCAGATTTACTTGCAATAGCAAGAATTTGTCTTTCATTCTCAGTGCTTATAGCTATTCTTTCAATAGTTCTGGTATCCTTAGTACCTGCATGTCCTCCGAGATACTCAATATTATTTCCTTCCATTCTTAGTTTGAAAAGGCTGGTTTTCACTTGTGGAGAGATCTGTTCTTGTTCTATTCTCACTATTCCAGTTAACATTATTCTGTCGCCTGGACGACATCTATCTACAAGATCTGCCATTACGGTAACTTCTACATAATGTGGAAGTTGGCCTGCAGGTAAGTCTTCAGGAAGCTCTTGAAGTCTTACCATTTGAAAGTCTGTGAAAATGCTGTTGTCCGGATCCATTTCAAGATCTTTTTCTGAACAGTTAAGGCATTTAGAGGGTTTTTTCAAGACCAATCCTTTTAGCTGAGCTTCATTGATTGTATTACAGTTGAGACATCTGTATCCAATTTTCTTAGCGAGTGGTTTTACTTCAGATGACCTAACGACCATACCGGAAACTCCAATGAGTTTATCAATTACCTCTGCATTGATATCACGTAGTCCCTTTTGTACAGTATAATTCCCTATTCTAACTTTGATTTTATCTTGTATTTCTTGCGCATAATCAGGATGAATTTCATTCAAAATGTACAATACTGCTGCATTAAAAGCCTCTAACATGTCATCAGGATTATGTGTAATTTGCTTAGCAAGGTCCGGTCTGAAAGTATCGAAATCAATATAATCTACCACAAGTGAGATAGAATTAGCTGCCATCATGTGATTAATTCTATTAAAATACTTGTATTTTCCTTCCCTATCCTTAAATGCACGTAAAAATCTTTCCAGATCATTTACTAATGCAGCTGCAGTCTGTTCTTGTTGCTCAGCCAAACTTCTTT
>JBKOWU010000164.1:0-26952 GCA_046724555.1 Thermoproteota archaeon
GACGATAAAATGACAGGAATATTAGAAGTATACAGGAGCTTAATTGGATACACAGCAGTAAAGCCTCTATACTTTGTAGAAACAATAGGAATGTCGATATGAATTCCCTGCACGTATACCAGTACCAAGAGCACAAGAGATGTAACGATAAGACCAAATACACTTGGCAGTTGGCCGGATCTAAATAACACATCTTGAATTTGACCGTGCACGGCAGAGTCTATGATAAACGGGAATATGCCAACTGGACCATCTTGTGCAGGAAGCGGGCTGAATATACTCCATAGAATACCCTGGGCTACACCAGCCATTATAAATAAACTAATGCCAGATCCAAGTCCCCATCCCTTTTGAACCAATTCGTCTAGCAGCATGACAATTAGACTAGCTCCTACAAGTTGCCCGATTAGAATTGGTATTAGCGATGGACTGGCAAGTAGGTGACCGTAAACACTAGTGCCATAAAGAGAACCTTCTGCAATAATTACAATTATAGTTACTATTTTAGTAGCCGATGTGAATAATGAACGATCATCAGGATTCTTAAAATTGAGTTTGAGCAGATCAGAGCCTTTCAATAACTGCATAAGTAAGCCGGCCGTAACAATGGGACCAATTCCCAGCTCTAGGAGTGTTCCCTGTTGGGCTGCAAATATTACCCTAGCAAAAGCAAGAAAATCAAATTTGGGATCGCTTGTAACACCGTAGAGAGGTATTTGTCCCATAATCAAATAGGCAAATAAGGCAATACCGCTCCAAACAAACTTCTCAGTTAGAGTTATTTTCTTTTTGGGTTTTTCAACTTGGGGGATATAAGCCGATATCTTTTTGATAATTGTTCGTAGCGGGCTTTCACTATCACTCTTGTTCATTTGATGTCAATAACACCTCCCCTCCTGCGGCCTCTATTTTTTCTTTGGCAGTGCTTGATACTTTGGAGACCTTCAAAGTATAAGCACCAAGCGGTCTTCCAGTGCCTAATAATTTTTCATATCCAAGAGAATCTAAATCCAAAACGATTTTACCATCCTTGTCAGCTTTTCCATATTTTGCAAAAACAGAATCTAAATCCTTGATATTAATCCAATGTTTTACGAGGTTCCGATTGTGAGGATTAAATGCGGTATGGCCAAAATGATTTGGTTCTTCAATTACAGTTCTAACCCAAAAATGCTTGTGTTTACCTGCTGCTCCAACTCCGCCCCTACTACCGGATTGCCTGTGCTGACCAACTTGGCCCCAGCCGCAGTATCTTGTTCCTCTCTGCCTTCTGCTCTTTCTAAACCTGGTGGCCATAGTACTTATTGATACATCCTCCTTTGAATTTTTTTATTCGTATTATTATGGTTATCGTTGTTATTATTTTGATTATTATGATTAATTATTGTCATCATTTTTTTATTATCACACTTTTTTCCTTCCCTTTCTTTTCGTTCCCCTTCCTTACCTTTTTCACTATCAAGCATGGTGGGTGCTGACAGCGGAACGTATTTTAGATTCATGATGTCACCTTAATTAAGTCTTTTGCTGCGTTCAAAGTTCGAAGATTAAAGTTCAAAGTTCAAAGCATGTTCTTTACTAGATGGACTAGTTCTTCATTCTGTCCTAGCACGCCATCCTGAGAAAATTGTTTTTTTGTCTTTTGTTTAAATCCACCTTTTGGAGGAGCCAATGCAAACCAAGGTTTGACGCTCCTTAATTTAGACATTGTAGTTTTATTTTGCGCTATGGCCGCAGCGAGCTCTTCAATACTCTCAAATCCCTTTGGAAGATTACCTTTTGTAAGTGGCTTGTAGCCAGATAGTTTACCTCTTCTTTCGAGCAACTCCTTTATGAAACCTTCATCAACAGACGCCCAAGCAACGATATCTTTTACTTTTCTTAGCATCCCCAGTGTCTCAAAGTTTTCAGGCACAAGGGTCGCTCTGAATTTTTTATCAAGATTTAAGTTTGCTAGTGTCGTTTTAGCCCATGCTGGGATATTCACAGTCCCTTTGATTCTTACGACTAGATAGACCATTTTTTCCATCTCACCCTGCAGCATAAGTGCCTCGGAGGGCGCTAAAAATGGCCTTAGTTGTAGAAGACATTGTATTTGTTGAACCATATGATTTTGTCCATGCATCTTTTAGCCCAGCAAGCTTAAGCAAACTCTTGATATTCTCTCCAGCAACCAGGCCAAGCCCGCGTGGACCAGGGAGTATTTCTAAAGTAACACTACCTCCTTTTCCTCTCACTTTAAAAGGTACGGAATGAAGTTGACTGCATCTGCATTCCCAACTTCCACAACCAAGTTTAATAGGTATAACATCAAGATATGCAGCATTCGTGGCTTTATCTATTGCGATACGCATTTGTGATGCCTTGCCCTTGCCAATTCCAAACCATCCTGCTTCATTCCCAACTGCAACAATAGCGTTAAAACGTGTCATTTCTCCTGCGTCTGTTTGTTTTTGTACTATGCCGACGTGGACAACTTGGCTCTTTATATCCGGCAAGAGATGTCGGACTATCTCGGATTCCTGAATCCTCATGCCATTTTCATACACCTCGTCCATAGAGTTGATTTTGCCACTCGCTACAAGGGAACCCAATGTAGTACGTGGCTTCCACTCTGGGCGACGCTCTTGTTGTTGTCTAGGTGAAGGTCTTACCATTTTTGATATTCTACTCTCCTTTGATAAGTGTAGTAAAAGGACGATTGATTTTTGCTCTTGTTGTTGCTGTTGCTTCTGGTGGTGAATTCGGATTCGTTATTGCTACAACCATCATTATTATTATGCCTATCATTATAGGTACACTTTTTGTTAGGTTTGAAGGCTTTATAATAATATATCACTTGTTAATATTCCCCTACCATGTTTTCTTCAGTGTTTGCACTGCTACTACTGCTCCGATGTTGCCTTGGAGCCAAAGTTCTCTGAGATTTTCTGCTTGGTCGATTCAGAGTGTGAAGGATAATCCTCTGGATTTAGTCCGTCCTTAACAAGAGTAGAGAATATCGAGTTGTATTTTGCCTCATCTGCTTTTAAGATCTTGGCATATTCTGCAATATGTTTTCCATTTGTGCGGTCATCTGAGGGTAAGTTGTCTTCTGAAACTGGCACATTGACCCCCGCAGCAACTATTCCTTTCAAGCATGCTGCCACGCGTGATGTAAATGAATCTCTGCCAGTATAAAGGATCCCGTTATCCATTCCTTTTGCTATGCTCTTTTTGCCAAGAAGGAAGCCTGTCAGATAGCATGCAGGCAAACTGTTCATTGATCCCTTCCAGCCATATTTTCGTAGTTCTCTGCTATGCGCCGAACAGATGACTATATCACCCTTTAGGGTAGGTTTTAAAAATTGACAAGAGACGTTTTGGTCACTTATCTTCGCCACGATAAAATGTCTTCGACTCAGTAATAGTGAAGCTCGTTTTCTATAATTTGTTTTTCGTTGTCGATTCCTCTTTAGTGTTAAATTATATGTCATATTATTCATTTTCACCTTTTATTATCAATGTTAATGTTATTCTCAGTAACAATTAAAGGCAAACATTGTTATGCACTTATAAACGTTTTAACAATATAATACAATCCAATACAATACAACAAAACAACACAAATCCATTCCATGTACGCTTTTAGTTTTTAGATACGTAGGTTGTTTTTTCGTTTCTTTGTTCGTTTGTTCGATCGTTTATTTATTTATTTAATTATTATTATTTATCTCTCTCGATTTCTTTGGAACGTTCATTGATAATTGATTGTTTTGTTTGTGAGCCCATCTTCCTTGTCCTTGTTGTTGTTCTATCCTTGTTGTTTTTCCTTGGGTCTTTTCCTTTTTTGTTTCTTTGTTCTTTTACTTCTTCTTCTTTTCTTCGCCTTGATGTCGTTTTTGCTAGTTGATTAGAAATTAATGCTGCGGTGGCTCCAGCACCAATGCCGTTATCGATGTTTACTACTGACAGGCCCGGGGTACAGCTCTGCAGCATACTTGCAAGTGCGGCGACACCGTCAGAACCAAACCCGTATCCTACTGATGTAGGAACCCCGATAACTGGGATATTTACCATGGAAGTTACAACTGATGCCAGAGCACCTTCCATTCCAGCTACAACTACTATAGCACCTACATTTTCTGATATCATTTCTCGGAGAGCAGGAAAGAGTCTGTGTATACCTGCGATTCCTACGTCATAACTCTCGATAGTTTCACAACCCATAGACTTAGCCATAAGCCTAGCCTCTTCTGCTATACCTATGTCAGAAGTACCGGCTGCAAGAATGCCTATTTTTCCTCCTGCTGGTCCGCGACTGCTGCCGCTGTGAGTACTACTACCACTAGCAGCACTTTGTGGAAAATGAGATTTATTCCACACTAAAATAGTTGAACTTTTCTTGCCGACTTCAATTTCAAGTTTAACTTTTTTTAATGCTTTGCAAAGTCTAATGAGAAGTTGTTTAGGCTGAACTTTGCTCACAATTACTCTGCCATTTCTATGCACTGCTGCTCTGGCTATCTCTAAAAGATCAGCATATTCCTTGCCTTTCGCGAAGATAACTTCAGGTATTTCCTTTCTAATTTCTCGGTTAACATCTAGCTGTGCGACATCGTTAGCAACTTGTTCAATTGAGTGAACGGAAATCTGCTTTTGCAGCTCATCGATCGAAAGTTCACCTTTCGAATATCGTGTCAGCAGAGTCCTTAGATTCATCTACGAAATCACAATCACAGAGGCTCTAGCCACTGCTTGGCATACAGAGGCGCGTATATTATGATACAACAACAACAAGGATAATAATAAAAGAGTAGCATGGCAATGAAAATAACGCTGAGGACAGGAAAATAAAACAGTAATGGGAAGGTTATTGTTGTTGTGATTGCTGAATCTATAAGGCATTTATGGCTTCCTTAACGCTGTTAACACCCTTATTGAAAATATCCCGTTCAAAATCATCAAGATTTACTTCAATTATTCTTTCCACTCCGCTGGCACCTATAACAGCAGGAACACCTATACAAATGTCACTTGCACCGTATTCCCCCTCCAATAGAGTCGATACTGGGATTACCAGTTTTTTATCCCTGATTATTGCCTCAACCATCGTTGTAATAGCATTTCCAGGTGCAAATACAGTTGCACCTTTAAGAGATATAACTTCGATAGCAACCTTCCTTGTCTTTTCGAATATCTCTTCTGCATCCTGATTAGAAAGAAATTGATTCAGCGGAATTCCGCCAACAGAAGAAAATCTAATGAGCGGAAGCATATTCTCACCGTGCTCACCTATTACCATTGCTTGTATAGAATCTCTAGAAACTTTTGTACTAGCCGCAATAAACTGCTTGAATCTTGACAAGTCAAGCATTCCTCCCATACCCATCACGTTATTCTTCTTAACACCTGTTTTTTTCAGGACCAGATATGTCATTGGATCAAGAGGGTTGGTTACTACAATCAGTTTTGCATCTTTTGCATGCGTTTCAATTTTCGATGTTACATCTTTTACTATGGAAGCGTTTGTTTTTAGCAAGTCCATTCTCGTCATTCCTGGTTTTCTTCCTACACCCGCAACTAGTACAACTATGTCTGATCCTTTCATGTCTTCATAGTTATTGGAACCAGAAATCTTGGAATCTGATCCTCTTTCTGACAATTGGTGGTTAATGTCCATGGCTTCGCCTTGAGGAAGTCCTTGGACTATATCTAACAAAAGTACGTTTCCCAGTTCTCTAAGACCACAGCTTAACGCTGCATAGGCGCCAACTTTGCCGGAGCCTATAATAGTAATATTCATTTAAAAACCTTCAAACTATTTTTGTTTGGCTACTTATAAATTTAATTTTCTAATCGTATTCATGAAATGCAGTAAGGACAATGAATCGCATAAATAAACAGATTTATCGACACATATACACATGCATACAGAGATAGCTTTAGATGCAGAAAAACAAGTGTTATGAACACTCCAATAATCCAATCTAAATCTAATCAATTAAGCAAGTGTTATATTTACACTTCTAGAAACATTCTGCTAATAGCTTTATGTCGACTACGAGAATCGCTATCATTGATTCACAACTAAGTGGCATATCTGGAGACATGCTTCTCTCAAGCCTTGTACATGCAGGGGCAGACAAACAAAAAGTGCTAAACGCGATCCTTGCATGCCAAAATTATCTTAAAGGAAGCAAAATCAAGCATGCTGATTTTATAAGAACAGCACGTAGCGGGTTTAGTGCTACCGAATTTGAATTCAAATACATCGATTCTGTTTCGCAACGCCGCGGAATCGAAATGTACAGGTCACTTGTTCTCTGCTGTGATTCTTTGGACCTGCAGCAGCGTGCAAAAACCTTCATACTTGAGTCATTTAAAACTATAATCAGATCAGAATCCATTATCCACGGTGAAGAGATCGGTTCTGTTCATTTGCATGAGACTTCCAGCATAGATACATTTGCAGATTTGATAGGATCTGCTGTTGCATTACAGGACCTTGGGCTGTTCGATAGCAGGATATATTCAACCGGCGTTGGCGTAGGTGGCGGCTACTTGAAGTTCTCACATGGTATAATAGCCAATCCCAGCAATGCGGTGCTTGAAATTTTCAAAGACAGGCCATTTACTCTGCATGGCGGGACAGTTGAAGAAGAATTGACTACTCCAACTGGCGCTGCAATGCTCGTTAATTTGACATCAGAAACAATTAGCTATTATCCTAGTTTTTCAGCAGAGAAAGTAGGATATGGCGCGGGACATAAAAAATTTAAAGAGGTTCCTAACGTTCTCCGTCTCATAATTGGAAAATCCTCATTGATCAGCAAAGCCGGAACAGATATTGTACATTTACTGGAGACAAATGTCGATGATATTTCGGGAGAGGTTATTGGAAACTTGATTGATGTATTGATGAATGCAGGTGCGCTCGATGTTGTTGCAATCCCCGGTATTTCCAAGAAAAACAGACCAGTATACGTAATCAGGGTAATGACTGATCTCAGCAAATTAAATGATATTATGGACTTGCTAGTTAAGGAATCCGGATCATTAGGAACTCGTACGCAAGAACTGCGAAGATTCGTGCTTCCACGAACATTACTAACTGTGCAAGTCGATATCGATGGCAAAAAATTTAATGTTCACGTAAAAATTGCAAAGGACACAATGGGCAACACGATAAGTATAAAGCCCGAGTTCGAAGATATTAAAGTTATTGCCGTGCAGCTAGAAATGCCGTTTAAGAGAACTATGGATCTGGTCACAGCAAAGGTTTTGCAAAGACTGGAAGGAGTGTGATTTAAGTTTGCAGTCACAAAATGAATCATCAAGTGCTATCGAGAATCTAAACAAGCTAATAGATTGGTTCTCAAACAATACCAAGAGTGCGATTGTTGCATTGTCGGGCGGTGTTGACAGTGCAGTTGCTGCGTTAGCAGCAAAGAAGGCACTTGGCATGACCGCTTTATCCATTACTGCAAATTACAAGACTCTTTCTGCAGAAGAGCTGGCCACTGCAGAAAGGATAGCCAATGAGATTGGGATTGCACACATAACAATAGAATATAACGAATTAGAAAATCCAGAATTTGTAAAAAATGACGAACTTCGATGTTACCACTGCAGAGCTGAATTGGGGCAGCGACTTGTACGTGAGGCACACAGGTATGGAGTAGATCTAATAGTTGATGGTACCAATGTAGACGACCTAAACGATTACAGGCCTGGAATAATGGCACTTCGAAAAAACGGTATCAGAAGTCCCTTTATAGAATTAAGACTAGACAAGTCTCAAATTAGAGCTATTGCACTAGAGCATGGACTTTCTGTTTACAACAAGCCCTCCAATGCTTGTCTCGCATCGAGAATTCCAAGAGGCATAGGCGTTACTGATGAGAAACTTCGCAGAATTGAGAAATCTGAAATCATTGTCAAAAGACTAGCTTCGGTTGAACAGGTCAGAGTAAGGGATCATGGAGATATCGCAAGAATAGAAGTAGCACCTATGGAATTACCCAAGTTGTTTGATGTCGACAAACTTGCAAAGATCGATGTAGAACTTAGAAATCTCGGGTTTAAGTATGTAACAGTTGATATTAGAGGATACAGGAGCGGAAATCTCGTCGTCATTGAAGAATGAAATGAATTTTAGATGTGCTTGTTTGCACCAATAGTGATAATAGCATACGTGCTAGTCGTACGGCTCTGCATTAAGAAAGTTGCCGTGCAATAGAACGCAACCATTATTATTGTTGTTATTTTGATTACTGCTAAATTTGCCAAAAGTATTAATAGCATTGTTATGATTTTCGAAATTAGTGTAATTAGAATATGTCAAACGAAACATCGTATTCAAATCCATCGGCTCCAGATATAGGGGACTCTGCACCTGACTTTGATTTAGCTGATGCTGATCTCAAAATGCAAAAACTGAGTAATTACAAGGGAAAGCCTATAGTGCTGGCATTCTTTCCTGCCGCTGAGTCACCAGTCTGTACTAAGGAAATGTGTACATTCAGAGACTCGCTTGAGCAATTAAAAGGATACGATGCTCAAGTCTTGGGAATCTCGGTAGATGGACCTTTCGCTAACAAAATTTTTACTGAAAATCGGCATCTTAACTTTCCAATATTAAGTGATTACAAGCGAGAGACAATAAAGCACTATGGGATTGTCATGCCAAACCTTGGCCCGCTGCAGGATTATAATGCAGCAAAGAGATCCATATTCATATTAGACAGCGCGGGAAAGATTCGCTACAAGTGGATATCAGACAACCCGCTTATAGAACCAAATTACGAAGAGGTAAGGGCAGCTCTAGCTAAGCTAAAAACCAGTTCGTAAAAACCAAGTCTTTTTTTTCTTTTTTGTTTAACCTACCAAGCCTTCTATGTTTGAAGTTGAGCTGAATTGAATTGAATCTATGCTATAACGGCTACGAAAAAAAGATCGAATAAATTTAGTACAAAAAACCCTACACAACAACAACAATAATATCGACAAAACAAAAATATCATTTCCTTAAATGGGTTGTCGTTGCTATGTAATTCTTATCCTTTCTTTATGATTATACTATTATTATTATTATTCTATTACTGCAATTAGATCATATCTTGCGATGCTTGCTCCCTCTTTTGCTCTGATTTCCTTTACAATACCGTCCTTATGCGCCTTGACAGCCACCTGCATTTTCATAGACTCAAGCACGACTACGGGATCGCCCTTCTTGACAGCGGAGCCAGGTTTTGCCATTATAGAAACAATCCTGCCCGGTATTTGACTAGTTAAATTATTTTCTGCTGTGCCGGCACCTGCTGAGGACATTGATTTTTGGAGTACCTCGGCTAGTTTAGAGTGCTTTTTAATAGTCAGTGGCTCTCCATCTATAATCATCTTGATCTCGGAGCTGCTTGAGCTAAGTATTTTGGCATGGTGGAAGGAGTGTCCTAATATAAATTCAAATTCATTGGTACCGAATTTGAGTATTCTAAGGGTTTGCTCTTTTCCGTCTACCTTGATTAAAACAGTTCCGTCACTAGACGACCTTGTTATCTCACCAGACAAAAGAGTTTGGAGGTCCTCGATTTTAAATTGCATTCATGAATCTCCTTCCATTTTACTCTCGGTTCCAACTCGGCCGCCTAGTGTTATAGCTCCTAGTAGCGGTGCTTCTAGTGGCAGTAGTATTAGTACTATTAGTAGTAGCACCCATCTTTACGTATTCTGACTGCAAGAGCGCAGCAGCTAACGCAGCGGAGGAAAGCTTCTGTGTGCGCTTCTTAGCATTTTCGTGCATCTTATCCATCAGATTAAACCTATCAAGATAATCTGTTGAAAGGTCGCCTTTGATAAAGTTCGGCTCTTCTATCATGGTTTTATGTAGTGGTATTGTAGTATTAATTCCCTCGATGGTGAATTCGGCTAGTGCATTTCTAGTCCGTATGCGTGCTTCTTCAAAGTCCCTGCCCCATGCGATCAGCTTTGCGACCAGAGAATCATAGAATCCTGATACCAAGCATCCTGGGTATAGATATGTGTCTACCCTAATACCAGGACCATATGGTAGGTTGCAGTTGGCAACCGGTCCGACGGAAGGAGCAAAGTCATAAAAGGGGTCCTCTGCATTAATTCTACATTCAATCGCGCAACCATGCAGCTTTAGGTCTTGTTGTTGAAATGGAATTTCTTCTCCTTGAGCAATAGCGATTTGCAGTTTTACAAGATCTATTCCTCCTGTTACCAATTCCGTCACAGGATGTTCTACTTGTAGTCTTGAATTAATTTCGATAAAATAAAAATTTCCATTATCATCGCGCAGAAATTCGGCTGTCCCTGCGTTAAGATAGTTTACTGCTTCGACGGCTCTGACTGCTATTTGGCCTATATTATCTCTGGTCTTTTGGTCGACAACAGGTGAAGGCGACATCTCAATAAGTTTTTGATGTCTTCTTTGAATAGAACACTCACGTTCAAATAAATGGCATGAATTTCCATGAGAATCCCTGACTAGCTGAAATTCAATATGCCTGATTTTCTGAAGATATTTCTCAACAAATAGAGCAGCTTTTCCAAATGCAGCTTTTGACTCAGCCGATGCCATCTCAAATTCTTGTCTTAATTGTTTCTCGTCATTTGCAAACCTAATACCTCGTCCTCCTCCACCAAAAGCTGACTTTAAGAGAACTGGGTATCCTGCAGAATGGGCTATATCAGCTGCCTTTTCAACATTGTCAATTATCCCGTCGCTGCCAGGAACTGTTGGCACTTTTGCTTTTTTCATTATAGCCTTGCATTTCATTTTGTCTCCTGTCAGCTCCATTGCTTTACTCTTGGGACCGATAAAGATGATTCCATTTTTTTCACATAGCTCCGCAAAATTTTCATTTTCTGAAAGAAACCCATAACCTGGATGTATTGCATCTGCGCCAACTTGATTTGACAAGTCGATGATCTTGTTCATGTTAAGATAGCTATCTGAAGCGGCAGCTTGGCCGATATGATAAGCCTCGTCAGCTCTTTTCACATGAACTGACCTCGTGTCTTCGTCTGAATATATGGCAATGGATTTTATATCCAACTCTTTGCAGGCACGTATTACTCTGAGGGCTATCTCACCTCTGTTCGCGACTAGAATACTTTTGATTTTGTCACTCATTAATAATCCTCGCCATTCCCACGCTCGTTAGCATTAGCATTATTATAATGACCTTGCATATATATCGCCCTTGTTGCTACCTACAGGTTCATGTTGCCGTGTTTCTTAGACGGCCTGGTTTCTTTCTTTGTTGTCAGCGATTCAAGTGCACGGATTATCATCGGTCGGGTTTCCATAGGATCTATTACCAAGTCAATTATACCTTTTTCCGCCGCTATGTATGGATTAGCAAATTTGTCTCGGTATTCCTTGGCTAGCTTCTTTTTTGTAGAGACCGCGTCTGCTGATTGTTTCAAATCCTTTCTATGGATGATCGTAATAGCTGCTTCAGGTCCCAGCACAGCGATTTCGGCAGTTGGCCATGCAAAATTAACGTCTGACCTTAGATTTTTGCTTCCCATCGCAATGTATGCGCCACCATAAGCTTTGCCAATAATACAAGTGATCTTTGGGACTGTTGCTTCACAATATGCATACAAGAGTTTACTTCCATGTCTAATAATGCCATTGTGTTCTTGGTCGCTTCCTGGTAGATAGCCAGGAGTGTCTACAAAGGTAAGAATAGGAATGTTAAATGCGTCGCAAAATCTGATGAACCGTGCTGCCTTGTTAGACGAATTTATATCCAGGGCGCCGGCCAAATACATAGGTTGGTTTGCAACGATACCTACAGATCTGCCGTTAATCCTTGCAAAGCACACAACTATATTTTCTGCGAATAGCTCATGGACTTCGAGAAATTCCCCATTGTCCACTATTCTTTTTATGATCTGCTTAATATCGTATTGTTCATATGGATTTTCCGGAACAATACCTATCAGGTTTGGGTCAATCCTGTTAGGATCGTCTATTTTCTCGTCTAACAACGGCTCCTCGATATTATTTTGAGGGATATATGACAAAAGTTTCTTTATTCTATCCATACAGTCGTACTCATTTTTGGCTACAAAATGCGCTACACCAGATTTTGTCGCATGGGTCATGGCCCCGCCTAATTCTTCAAATGATACCTCCTGACTGAGTACTTCCTTTACGACTTCCGGCCCAGTTACAAACATTTGACCTATATGTTCCACCATAATGACGAAGTCAGTCATTGCTGGAGAATACACTGCTCCACCGGCACAAGGCCCTATGCTTGCAGTAATCTGTGGTATCAGACCTGATGCCAGAGTGTTCCTAAAAAAGATATCACCATAACCATCTAGGCTCATGACTCCTTCTTGTATCCTAGCACCTCCGGAGTCAAGTATTCCAATTAGAGGTGCTCCTGCTCTCATAGCATGATCCATGACTTTGACAATCTTCTTTGCTGCCATTTCGCCTAGCGAGCCCCCTAAAACTGTAAAGTCATAGGTGTAGATGAAAACTTGGCGTCCATTAATTGTGCCAAATCCTGTAATCACACCGTCGCCATAGAATTTCTTTGTGTTAGGATCATCGCTTCTATGCGTAACATATTTATCAATTTCAAGAAAGGAGTTCTCGTCTAAAAGGAGATCTATTCTTTCGCGAGCAGTAAGCTTACCTTTCGAATGTTGAGCCTCAATCCTCTCCTGTCCACCTCCCCCTTCAGCCAGTTTTTTCAAATTGTACAAACGCTTAATTTTATCTTCATGCATGGCTGTGGATTGTATCCCAGGCCAGCTTATATAAATTCATTACACCATTCATACTATGTCGCCCCTCTGGTATTATATTATATGTGGAGCACGGCTTAAAGATAAGTCGCTTCAGACTAACTAACTGCAGAAATACATGTATCGACTCAATCATTTGATCAAAGTGATTTCACATGAACAACTGATATATTTTGTTTTGTTATGATTTATGATTTTACTCTCTCAGTCCGGAACGTCCGCCTTTTGCTCGTCGAAAATAGCTCAGCCCAAGGTTATAATTTTCAAACAAGGATTCAAGTGTTTCTATTTCGATTAGAATGGTCTCGATTTTTTCTTTGTTAGATTGAGGATCCTGCTTTAGCTGTTGCAATATTTCCTGCTTGTCAGCCAATAACTTTGACACGTTTTGTTCATATTCACTAGACATTTCTTAAAATAAAGAAATACGGTTTTAGATTTTAAGTTTTGCTATATTATATAATATAATATCTCAGAAAGACTTATTTATTATTTCTTGACGAGCGCTTTTACATTTCTCTGATAATCTACCAGTACGTTCGTGTTTTTCTCAAAGTAGGGAAACAGATTTCTCCTTACCATTTCGTTGTACCAATGCTCATTGTAGTGGTTTATAGTAAGGAATAGAAATTCTAAAAATGGCATAAGAGGATATTCCTGCGGCAGCATACTTAACGCAATCTTCGCGTCATCAGAATAAATCCTGCTTTTCTTCATTGTAAGTTCAAATCCCTTTTTTATGTCTCCAACATTTAATGAATAATATAAAGGCCATGATGGGATCTTAATTGAACCATTCTTTATTGCATCCTCGATTTCGTTACCGCAGCCTACACATTCACCAGCTCTTGCCATGCCTAAATGATAAATGTCTGCAAGGGGTCTGTGATTTAAGGCCATATTTCGACCAGCAGATCCCATCACAGCACGATACTTTTTGTAGCATGTAATCATACTTTCGTCGGATATAGATTCTGGTTTGTTTTTCAACTTTGAATCAACATACTGTCCAATCCTTGCATCCTTGAATCCATCCTCGAATGCCTTCAATACGGAATCTCCTCCTTGGGATATTTTCTGTCTGGCAACATCAAGAATATATGGACTCATCAATTTGTAATCGTCTAGGTATTCTAGGTCTTCATCTCTATCAACTATTCTATCCATTGGCTCGCTCAAATCTATTGCAATCATGTGGCCGTCGATAATTGAGTTTCTAGTTTCTATAGGCACATTTTCCTTCAGATAATCTGAAGCCCCTTCGAATAAAGCTGTGAATACAGGGAATGTCATCTTTACAAAATTCGAATTCAAAATCCTCCCTAACCTATCGGCAAGTATCTCGGGCTTTGACAGTCTGGATTTAATATCATTTATCTTTTGTTCGTCTAACGCGAATTCTGCTGACCCTGTCTCTTCTATGAATTTTTTTAGTGTGTTAGAGGGATTGGGATCAGCAACAATAATTTCATGCAGAGATAAAAGATATCGTTTTGTAAATTCAGGGAATTCTTGTTCTGTTTTCTGTTTGTATTTATTAAATTGCTTATATCCTATCTGTCTGAAAAATATCTGCTTCAATATTGCTTTTCCAGAACCAGTGCTCATAAGAGCAGATTTCGTAAAAATAGACCCGTCCTTTGTACTCATTGTATCATTTGAGTAGCACTCAGCAATTATTTAACTATTGACGTCGGATGGATATACATCATAATTCAGGCAATCTGAATGCGCGGTTTATTAATCAAAAAATCAGATAGAAAAAGTAAGTAATGTCATCTTTGTTTATAATAAAGCGAATTTTTATATATTATAGAAAAATTGATTTTGTCTATTGTGAACAAAAAGTAGAGCTTGAGTAAGAGAAGTATGCATTTCTCTATTATTATTCTTTTTTGTAAATTGTTTTTTCTTTTTTCCTTTCTTTTTTCCTTTCTTTCGTTCCTTTCTGGTTATCTACCGTGAAGCCATTGCGATACGCTCCTGCTCATTCTTCTTCTTCACCGCGTGGCTTGCCATATCATTACGGGATGCAAGGATAATTTCAGTGGCTAAAGCTTCTTCGATGGCACGAGGGTTAGAGTACGTTGAATCCTTTACACCTTCGGCTATAAAGCGAAGTGCAAGATCGACCCTGCGTAACGGTGCAACATCCACTGAGACGTGATATACCACCCCACCATATACAATACGAGTAGTGTCTTCGTTTGGTGATGAGTTTTCAATTGCTTTTACTAATAATTCTACAGGATTCTTACTTGTCTCCAAATGTATGATATCGAGTGCGGTTTTGATTGTATTCAATACCCGCATTTTTTTACCTCCCATTCTACCAGTGTTCTTTGCATACCTTTTGCCAAAATGCATCATATTGTTTGCTAATCTTTCTATTAGATTCACTTCAGCCTTCTTCAACCTTTGATGTTCATGTCTCCCAAAGCTTATAGGAATAACTGCAGAAGGCTTCAAGGATATGGCCCTTTGCAAACCAAGGTCCGCTACCTCAATCTTACTAGTATCCCACTTGTTAAATAACAACATATTTACGTTCTCTTTACCCATGATTGCATCTACCTCCTCGGTTTCTCCTTTCTTCCTCGTACCAGCTCGTTAAGCGAAACACCATTGACTTTGAATACTTGCCATCGTACTCCGGGTATGTCGCCCATGGCTCCCCCCATTGAACCACCTATCCCTTCTAATATGACCTCATCGTGTTCATCAACGAAATTCAAGGCTCCGTCACGCGGAAGGAATGCTGTGATAGACTTGCCGTTCTTTATCAATTGTACTCTCACACACTTTCTCACAGCAGAGTTAGGTTGCTTAGACTCAATACCAACCTTTTCTAAGACTATACCTCTCGCTTGTGGTGACCCCTCTAGCGGGTTTGCTTTTTTATCTAGCATCAGCATCCTTCGCTTAAAATACTTATTTGCCCATCTAGCTTTTTTCCTTTTTGATCTTAAGACACGGCCTGCAAACAGACCTAATGGAGACTTGGCCATTTACATATTCACCTGATCGTTATGCATAGCAGATCTATCCTCACTCATTATAAGAACGTTGGATATTTGGAAGTATCGCTTTGCAAGTAACCTTGCCTTTTCAGCATTTCGACCTTCCCTCCCAACCACGACACCTTTTTTTTTAGCGTCTACAATTACAATAGCCTGTCTTGTCCCATCGATCTTATCATTTATCCTGATCTCATTGATCATGTCAGTATTTAGTATGTTCCTTATGAATTCTGAAGGATCGTCAGAGTATTCGACTAGTTCGACCTTTTTTCCGACTACGTTTTGCAATTGTCTGATAGTTGCTCCTCCCTTTCCTATTGCTAAACCCATTTGACCTTTATTGACAATGAAAATTACTCTGTCCATTTTTTCATCTACTACACAGTCTCTCGCACTAGCACTGGTAATGCTCTGGAACAGTGATATTAATCGTAATTCGTCGGAAGTTAACTTTATTTTCTCGGTCATGTATTGCAATACCTACCTATAAAACCAAAGCGGTATTCATGGTTTGATAGCATCAAATAACAACAAGTCATGCTGATTCATCAAGTATAATTTAAGTCTTGATGTGATATTAAGTATGTTGCAAACCATTGGGCTCATTTGGCAGCTTGTTGGTACTTATTATCCTTGGACTCCTTTAATTGGATGTCTGAGAGTATGGAATTAATCTGCGCATCTGTCCCAGACTTCAAAGCAATCACGTTAATCCTGAATGGCTTATTGCAGAGCTTTCCAAGTCTAAAAGAATTTCCATCAAACGGATATATTGGAACATTTTCCTGGTTAGCCTCAGATTCAATTTTCGATCTAAAGTTCGGCGAAATAGTATTAGATACTACAATTAGCTTTGATCCTTTTATCGATCCAAGTACTTGCTTAGTTCCACATTTATATTTATTAGCAGCAATCGCGTCCTTAAGCACCTTATCTAATGTCCTCACCATTTTTTTTATTCCTTCACCATCATATAGAGCTCTACCATGCCGGTACCTACGGGAACAGTAGCTCCTACTATAACATTTTCCGTTACTCCCCTAAGTGTTTCGATCTGACCCTCCAAAGACGCCCTAGCAATGGTTGGGACCGTAATCTCAAACGCGGCTCTTGCTAAGACGGATGTCTTAGTTCCAGCAATACCATGTCGACCGATTTGTTGTAAGTATCCTTTTGACGTCATTAGATCCGCTACTAGCATGATATGTCTTGTATCAACTTCAAGCCCTTGTTCCTCTAGTGTGTTTGTGATCTCCTTTACAAGCGCAGTACGGGCTGCTTCAATGCCAAGTGTCTGCCATATTTCATAGACATTATTTGTTGTGATTCTAGACGTGTCCACACCTTTTATTGCTACTATCTTGGCAAGGTTCGATCCGGCAGTTTGAATGACCCATTCCTCATCTTGCTTTACTATGGTCACTCTTTCAATATCAGGCACACCTTTAACCCTCGTGCTCAGCAATTTGTTCTTTAATGTCAAAAGTGTTTGCGCATCTGGTTCGTCAGTAGAAGTTATCTTTATCAGTAGTTTCTTTTCGTTGAGGGAAGCTTCATATTTCTTCTTAGAGCCCTTGAGTACCTCATAGACTTCTTTTATTTCGCAACCGCGCTCAGATAGCTTGTCCCCTGATAAATAAAAAGTAAGTATACCGCTATAATCAATATCTGTCTTATCGATCAAGTCACTTACACGAGTCAAAATAATTTCCCTTGCTACCTCTAGTGCCTTCTCTCTAGATACTTTGTAATCATTGTCTAAGTACACATCCATAGTTGGTGTAACTGGTTTCTTCCTGGCATCAACTAACTCAATTAGCCTTGGAAGCCCAAGTGTGACATTCCGCTCTTTTACTCCTGCAAAATGAAACGTCCTAAGAGTCATTTGCGTCCCTGGCTCACCAATTGACTGTGCAGTTACAACACCTACGGCCTCGCCAGGTTCAGCAAGGGCCTTTTCGTTGAGGTCAATTGTTTTTTTCATTACTTTCTCAATTCCCTCTTTACTTAATCTGTTTTCCAGCAATGCCTGTTCTAAATTATTTCTTAGCCTTGGATTTAGATTATCGGCATATCTTTGCACTATATTTTTAATATCGTTTTCCGTAGCCTTTCTGCCCTCATCGATAACAGATTCGCTTTCAATTAATCTGGAGATATTCACAGCTTCTCCATGGTCGCTTTTGGCAGGATCGATTCCATCTTCTCCGTAAATATATTGCATAATGTTTCCATGTGGATCTCTTACAGTTTGATCATACTCTATCTTTAGATGCTCGAGAGCGTTAATTAATCTCCTCTGCATGTATCCTGATTGTTGAGTTCTAACTGCAGTATCCACTAAGCCCTCTCTACCACCCATTGCATGAAAGAAGAATTCTAATGGACTCAAGCCGTCTCTATAATTTGACTTTATAAATCCCTTGGCGTCAGGATTTGCGTCGTTTGTTTTGAAATGTGGAAGCGACCTATAGTGATACCCCTTAAAGATTCTCTTTCCCCTTATTGACTGCTGACCTAATGCAGCAGTCATCTGTCCAATATTAAGGGTAGAACCTCTTGCTCCTGTCGATGCCATGATAACACCAGAATTATCATCAGGAAATGCTCTGTCTGCAGTCTTACCAGCCCTATCTCTTGCTCTTGACAGTTCGTTTACAATGTAGAGCTCCAGTGCCTCGTCTGGAGAAAGTCCTCTTGTTAGTGGTAAGGTACCGTCTTTGTATTGCTGGATTAGCTCGTGAACCTTATCATAAGCCTTCTGAATAACTTCATTAATCTCTGAGTTTGTTTGCTGACTCAGCCACAAATCAGAGTAACCGTAGGTAAAGCCTATATGCGTTATGTATGTTTTGAGCATTATTAGTATGGAATCGAGGAATTTCCTTGCTGCATCAGTACCATAATCTTTTGCTATCCTATGAAGAACGCTATCAGGTTCCTCTGCACCGATTGAGGCTTTGTCTATAACCCCGCTAATAAGTTCCCCATTTTTTATTACCACATCCTTTCCTTCCCTCTTTGCCGCTTTGTTCCATTTTGAGGTGATTATGAAGTTGAAATCATTCGGGAAAAATAGCGAAAAAAGCTGTTTTCCAGAATACAATTTTGAGCCGTCTTTTACTATTTTTGGTTGGGGAAGTACTCCTCTGTATCCGCCTATCAGTGCCAAGTTAGCAAATTCTTCCCGCGTAAGTGTAGTGTCGTCTCGGGTTAATATGAACGCCCCGGTAATAAAATCTCTAATGCCACCTATAATCGGCCCTCCGTATCTTGGCGAAATTAGTTGGTCTTGAACTCTCATCAAAAGAGCTGCCTCTGCTCTCGCCTCTTCGCTTTGAGGAACGTGAAGATTCATTTCATCTCCATCAAAATCCGCATTATATGGAGGACATACGGCGGGATGAAGTCTGAATGTACGGTATGGTAATACTCTTACATAGTGTGCCATAATTGACATCCGGTGAAGGGACGGTTGCCTGTTGAAGATTACTATATCTCCGTCAGACAAGTGCCTTTCTACCATGTATCCAGGCGCTAATGAGTCCGCTACAATCTTTCTATCAGTAACATAATCTAATCTAATTTTTACCCCATCAGGTCGGATTATGTAATTCGCGCCAGGATATATGTTTGGTCCATTGATAACCAATTTCTTGAGTCTATCGAGATTCCACTGCGAAATAGTCTCTGGAATAGTGAGCTTCTTTGCAACGTCCACTGGTACGCCAACGTTTGAAATCATTAGATTAGGGTCTGGAGAAATTACAGTTCTGCTAGAAAAGTCAACTCGTTTACCAGACAGAGAACCTCTAAACCGCCCTTCCTTCCCTTTTAACCTCTGTGTTAAGGTCTTAAGTGGTCTTCCTGATCTGTGATGAGCTTGCGGTATTCCAGAGACTTCATTATCAAAGTACGTCGTAACGTGATACTGGAGCAGATCGACAAGATCTTGAACAATTAGCGGTGGCGTTCCTGCTTCCTTACTTTCTTTCAGCCTCTGGTTCACTCTAATAATGTCCACAAGCTTATGTGTCAAATCATCTTCCGATCTGATCCCGGTCTCTAATATGATGGAAGGCCTCACCGTGACAGGAGGTACTGGAAGAACCTGTAACACAAACCATTCAGGTCTCGCAGTGGTAGGGTTATAACCTAGAACTACCAGGTCATCGTCAGGAATATGGGCTAACCTTTCTCTGATCGTAATTGGCAAAAGTCTATTTTCTCCAGCGTCTGTCTTTTCTACGAAAATAGTCGGTTTAGTAAAAACGATGTCATATTGATCCTTCTTACAATGAGGGCAGACTTTGACTTTCTTTGCTTTTTCTATGATTTCGTCTTTGGCATTTTCAAGCGTGATTACGGCATACGCTGCTTTGCTATCTCTGAGAGCTTTATATTTCGAAAGCTCTTCCACCTTCAATTTTATGCGATTACATGATCTGCATGTAATTAGGAGAAGTTTATGTATGTCGTCAACAAATGCAATATGCAGCACGGGCTCTGCCAATTCTATATGGCCAAAATGGCCAGGGCATTTTACACTTGTGTTACCGCAAGTGGAGCATTTTTGGCCAGGTTCTAATGTGCCCAGCCTATTGTCCATAAGACCACCTTGAACGGGCATCCCATCTTCGTCGTACGTCTCTGGAGCCGTTATTTCTGCTACGCTAAATTTACGTATTTCTACAGGCGACCAGACACTAAACTTTATGCCATCGAGAATTTTTATTGATTCCTCCAACTTTTCTCACTCCTCGGTTTATTCTATTATACCTTCTCCCTAACGAGTAATCGTGGTGCAACGTTTAGGCTCATCATTTCCTGCAAGAGCAATTTGAAGGCGTAAGCAATTACGACAGACGAAATTTTTGCCTTCTCCCCGCAAACTCTACAGATATACCTTCGTTGTTTAATGTCATAATATGACAACAAACCGCAGCGTTCACACACATTTACCTCCGCTTTGTCGGATTCTTCGAGTAATCTGTCTTTCAACATCATCGAGGCACCATATGCAATAAGACAGTCTCTTTCCATCTCTCCGAACCTCAGTCCTCCTCCACGAGCTCTCCCTTCAGTTGGCTGCTTTGTAAGCATTTGAACTTGACCTCTAGCTCTGCTATGGATTTTGTCGGCCACCATATGATGCAGCTTTTGATAATACACAACACCTATGTAGACGTCAGCTGGAAATTTCTTTCCAGTCCTACCGTCATACATTATTTCTTTCCCTGTATATTTCAATCCATACTGCTCCAGTGCACCCTTCAATTCATTTAATTTCTCACCTAGAAATGCAGACCCGTCTACTATTCTACCGAGCACCGAGGCGGCCTTTCCTCCAACAGACTCCATAAATTGACCTACTGTCATCCTAGATGGGAATGCGTGAGGATTTATCATGATGTCAGGAACAATCCCATCTTCCGTATACGGTAGGTCTTCCTGATTAACGAGCATTCCGATTACTCCCTTTTGTCCGTGCCTAGATGCAAATTTATCGCCAATCTCAGGAATTCGCATATCTCTCACTCTTATTTTATACATTTTTCCTCCTTCAACGGATTGGGTCATAATTACGGAGTCCACGACGCCATTTTCAGAAGGTCGAACGCCAACTGATGTATCCCTACGATAGGGTCCTTTGACTTCGAACTCTTTATATTCCTCCATAAATCTGGGGGGGGAAGTTCGCCCGATCAGTATGTCGCCACCCGCTACCACAGATTCCTGCATAATTGCACCATCTTGTTCAAGAAGACGGTAGGCTTTTTCTCCCCTGTAGCCCCTAATATTAGCATCAGAAGGTGGAAGTTCAAAATTATCTTTCATTCCACCAGGGTACTGTTTCGCTTCAGCTTCATAGACTCTATAGAAGAAAGTTCTGCCTATACCCCTGTCAATGGAGGATTTATTAAAAACTACGGCATCTTCGATATTATAACCTTCGAAGGGTAGAACAGCCACAACGCAGTTCTGACCAGTCGGGCGGTCGTCTAGGCCTAGTAGGCTAATCGCCTTTGTGCTAACCATCGGAACCTGTGGATAAAGCATGAAGTGTTGTCTTACATATGTACTAGCATTCATCAGAGGAGTAGAAAATCCTAGACTCTGCTTTGCCATCGCACTTTCATAGGTGTTTCTAGGTGACTGATTATGTTCAGGATAGGGTATAATCGAAGCTCCAACGCCAAGAATTGCAGATGGGAATATTTCTAGGTGAGTATGAGACTTATCAATTTTTGCAGGATCCATCGCTACGTAGCAATTCTCCTCTTCATTTGCGTCAACCAATTCGACCATACCCATATAGAGAAGGTCTGTCCATGAGAGAAACTTCTTTGCAACCTTTTCTATTATTTCAGGGTTCATCAATACTTTGCCCTGGTCAACCACCACAAGTGGCCTTAATACTCGACCTGCATTACAACTAATGTATAACCTCTTGGTGGCATTATCATTCAATGACGAATATAGGTAAATGCCAACGTGAGGATGAATTTTTCCGGTTCTTCTCATTGCCCTCAATGTGTCAGATAGATGCTGTCCGTCTTCAGCATATCCGATTAATCGTCCATCCACAAAAACCCTAGTCCCAATACTTCGTATTCTATCATTGGCTTCATCAACTTGCTCCACTCCTTGTTCATACAACTTCTCCACGATTTCAGCAGATGTGACACTAACTGAAATTATGGCCGAAAGAGCCAAATTTTTCACAAGGCCACAATTTGATCCTTCTGGGGTTTCTGCAGGACAAATCCTCCCAAAATGTGTAGCATGTAAATCTCTTGCTTCGAAATTTGGCTGACTTCTGCTCAGGGGAGACTGGATTCTACGTAAATGACTTATAGTTGACATATAGTTTGTTCTATCGAGCAGTTGTGTCACACCTACCCTGCCCCGACCCCAATTGCCCGTCGCAATAGCGTTGTTTAGCTTATCTGAAATAATTCCGGGTCTAACCGCCGCAGCTACTGCATTAATACCTCGCTTCTGTCCAGATCTTTCCAGCTGATATTTCATATCCCTTATTAGGTTTCTAAATGCCGTTCTAAAAAGGTCAGCTAACATCTGTCCGCCGAACTTGATGACCTTGTTGCCGTAGTGGTCTTTGTCATCCGGCTCAATCCACTGTAATTTTAATTCAATCAATTTGCTGGATGCTTCCCCAAGGAAAAGTGCCTTTTCGTGCCTGTTGTCGGGATTTTTACCAAGATGGGGCAACAACCCCCAATCAAGTAAGGTTTCAGCCCGCTTTATCTGAAATTCCTCCAGCATTCCTGGAGCGATCCTTTTACTGATGTATATGATCGCATCTCTACTTGTAATTATCTCACCTGCTTTTTCGAACGATGGCTCTAGTTCATCTTGTATGGCGCCGTTTAGTGATACAGCATTAGCAATGTCTTTATCAGATTCTAAGCCTAAGGCTCTGACCAGAGTTACCAATGGGATATCCACTGGGGAGCCAGGAATTTTTGCCGCCACGGAACCATCAGACCGCATTATGAGCTCAAGCTTGGCCCTATAGCCTACTATAGAGGAATATACTTTGGCTTTGTACACTAAGCTTCCCGTGGCCTCCTCCGTATCGACAATAATTTTATTATACGAAAGGTCTTCCAGGCCAACTATTACTCTCTCAGAACCATTAATTACAAAATAGCCCCCAGGGTCACGCGGGTCTTCTCCTACTTCGATAAGCCTAGTTTCTGGCAAATTATGCAAAATACATGCGTTTGACTTGACCATAACAGGCATATCGCCTACATGTATAAACCTGGATTCGAGTATCTTACCATCCTCTATAATGCTGCATTCAAGCATTATAGGTGATGCGTATGTAAGATTTCTGAGTCTAGCTTCCATAGGTGCTACATGCGTTATAGAACCATCCAATTCCATAATCCTTGGTTGTTGTAGCTTTATTTTACCCAACCTTATTTTGTATGGGTATTCAGCAGTCTCCACTTCAACCTCTCCAACTTCATCAATAATGCTTTGGAGTCCACGTTCCATAAACTCGTTATATGAATTTAGATGCTGTCGCGCAACACCCTCTCTTCTCAAAATATCATTGATTATTGGCCACATTTCTAAAAAAGTAGCTGTCATAAGAGTACCTATCCCTCTACAACGTATCGGTAATATACACTTTCACCCGCAGTTGGGCTCTTCCTCGTAATCTTAACTACGTCTCCTGGCCTTACGTCTAAATCTTGGAGGCCTTTGTCAGTTATCATTATATACGGTAATTGGCTGGGCTTCGTATTGTATTTCTTTAAGATTTGCTCTGCCTCTTGCTTTTTCAAAATTTCATGTTTTGGTTGATAAACATGGTTCGTTATTTTTATTATTTTCTTTTCTGTAGACATTTGTTAACCCCTCCTGCTATCTGTTCTAATTCAGAATACTCTTTAACTAATAATAAATCGTCTATCAAGCTAGAACAATTTTTTATTATTCTGACCATATATAAGTATAAGTATTCTAGTGGAAGGCGGTTATATCAATAAATATTACCCAAAGGCGAATCACTGCCCATATGCTGTCTTTAATTAAACTAAAAGATCCAAAAGAAAAAAAGAATCTTTTCAGGCATCCAAAAGCAAATAGTAATGCAAATATAGAGTTGTCACGTCGTGATGAAAATCATGAACGCTAAAGTATGTGAGCTAAGAATAGTTCTTTTCTTATGTTCTCTGATATCAATTCTCAACATCACACCTTCGTTGGCAGCGTTTGGCGAAGTAAGACTAGATGATGGCAACAATATATATGAATTAAGAATAGCTGATAATAATTATCCAATCAAATATCAGATTACAGGTACAGGTAATAAAGTCAACAATATTTCTGCTGAGGCAGACAACGCAACACTTCTAGTAAATGTTCTCTCACAGTCAAACGGAAGATTATCCATCGAGCTTCCAAGGAATATCATTGACTCTAAAAAAGAAGGAGATGTTGATGATCGATATATCGTCTTCCAAGACGGTCAAGTTACAAGTCCTGAAGAGATTATTACAAATAGTCAAGCGAGAATACTAGCCATCGATTTCGACAAAGGGATAGGTCAGATAGAAATATCCGGTTCAAAAATAATGCCAGAATTTGGAGCCCTTAGTGCCCTGATCTTTGCCGTTTCAACAGCAGCGATGATTGTAGTGCGCATGAAATTGCACAAATCCTAGTACGAATCCAAGAATCCTAATTCCTTTTTTATCCCAACAATATAACTTGTGAATTGACATAAATCAATTGGTTTTTTGAAATAGGCAGCAGACATGGTATGCGATTTTTTGTATAAACAAACACATAACCATTCTGAACTTATATTCTCTATCATACTTTATCGGTCATTGGGTCCTCTTGGTGCATAGGTTAAACGTTAATCTGCTCAATTAAAATCTTGACTGTACCAACATCAAGGTCTAGATGTTCTGCAATAATTTCCTCTGAAACACCAGATTCGTAAAGATTTCGCAATATCTGTTTTTTCTCGCTATTTATAATGTCATGTGGCGGATAAAACAGAACACTTCCCTCAACTAGTTTGAGATAGCCGGTCACTCTGCCTACTAGCTCCTCTACATTAACAGAACCATCAGTTGAAAAGACGAGTATATGTTCCTTAACAGGAACGCTAAAAAGCTTTACTTTCTCGTAGCTATAAAGGATATATTGCAAACTGCCCAACTCAGGAGTGAAGATTTGCCTAAGATCTACAATGTAAGCGGTCTGAGCGAAACTCAATTGTGTATTTTTTTCGTTAAGATACTCCTCTATGCCTTCCCTTAACATGCTAGCATACATTCGTCCGGATCTATCAATTATGCCTGCAAATCTGATTCTGCCATCTAGAGAAATTATATTGGCTGAAAGTTCCTCAGGCTTCATATATATAATTAATATATCTTATCAACATATATAGATACTTTCACGAGGAATGCTGCTCCACATAGCGAGTATCGCATACGTCGCTATATGACTTGTTTAACAATGCATTACAATTAAAAAGCTCAGAAAAAATCGTCGTAGCCATAAGCTATAGATAGTGTATGACAGCTGTCTACATAGAGTACAGTTGGCAGTGCACAATATCGTCCATGTCCTTAAATAGATCATTCCTGATGATTTCATCTGGCACGTGATTTGAACTCAAAAGTACCACGCGGTTATTTAATTGTCTGCCCTAGCAAATGGTCTATGCCGTGGCTGCTTAGGCAGCGCTTGCAGACAAATCTGATCGGCAAGAGAATTTATTGTTACAAGAGGATAAAATCTACTCAAAAGCTGGCTCTTTCTCTTGCTGAGAGGAATCCAACTTCAAGATTAGATGGTACAATTATTATCGCCGAGCGTCAAAGAAATGCAACGGGGAGAGCGGATAGAAGATGGATCTCACCTGCTGGCGGCATCTGGCTTTCGGTTATCTTAAATCCAAATTTGTTAAGCTCACAAAGTATGCTAATCATGTTTCTTGCAACATTGAGTGTGTGTGAAGTATTAAAATCGGAAACAGGATTGAATCCAAAAATAAAATGGCCCAACGATGTGATCATAAGCGGGAGGAAGGTATGTGGTATTCTTGTTGACATTGCAGCGATAAATGAAACGATATGCTATGCTGTCATAGGTATAGGAATCAATGTTAATAACGAGCCCCTAAAAATAATTTCAGAATTATCTAAGACCAAGGACAACTGCTTATATGGTATTACATCAATTAAGAAAGAATTAGGTGGGTTGGATGTAAGCATAGTTAACATTACAGCGTCACTTATTGGGAAATTGGACTATTATTACCATCAATTACAACAAGGTTTTCACCATAATATAATACAAAAATGGAAGTACTGGTCAGCGTACTTCAATAAAGCAGTACTAATAAAGGAACAAAATAGGGTTTCTGAAGCTACAGTCGAAGATATCGATGTTAGTGGAGCATTAGTTGTGAGAACTCTCGATGGAAATACACGAAAAGTTTTTTCGCAGGACATTGTATTAGAAAGAAAGCGCACCACGCAAGGATTTACATGCATGAGCTAAACGTAAATTAACACTACCTTGAGGAGCTTTGATCCGTTATGGTAAGAATGGTTGCATATTCAAACGATCGTCTTCAAGTAGCCATAAA
>JBKOWU010000162.1:0-3628 GCA_046724555.1 Thermoproteota archaeon
CGTACTTGCTTTTGAGGAAATTAACAGGCTATCCAGAGAAGTACTGATAAAAACAAAAGATATTGTACAAGGACTGGGATACGAACTAGTGTATGCAGATACAGATTCTGTCTTCATTAAGAGAAAAGGCTCTGCTATAGACTATAATGAACTTATAGAGACATTATCAAAAGACACTGGACTTTCCATTTCGGTTGACTACCATTACAAGTTTTTGGTTTTACTACCATTAGAAGCTGACGAAAGAATAGAAGTACTCAAGCACTACTTTGGAATTACTTTTGATAATGGGATAGTAGTTAGAGGTATAGAGATTAGAAGACATGACGTCCCCGCTTTTATAAAACGATTTCAGACTCCTTCTATATACACTGTTTGACTGCAAAGATTCATCTGAAATACTAACAACAGGATATGAAAATGCTCTCTTACTTGTTACTCAAGCAATTGATACCATAATGACGGGGGAAGGTATTGACGATAAAGATCTTATAATCTCCAAACTGCTCAGACAGGATATACAAAAATACAGGAGTTTATTTCCTCATGTATCTGCAGCTATTCAATCCAGAAAGAATCCTCTGAAGGGTGACACAATACAATATATTTACACAGATTCAAAGCATAATAATCCTCTTTGCAGAGTGACACCTATAGAGAACATAAAGTCTTTACCCCATTATGATAGGGAAAAATACAAAGAAATGATACTTGACGCTGCAGACACAGTTCTAGGGTTATTTGGTTTTGATAGGAGCGCTTACAGCAATGTCAAAAATAATCGGCGAAGGAAGTATAGATGGTATGAAGAAATGAGGGAACAAAGAGTAAGAGACATAGAAGCTGAGATGATTTGATGTTAAAAGAAACTTCGCCGTCTTATTTTATATTTTTTAATATTTGTAGCCTTGTTATACCATTGCAACGGAGAATGATGTCAAAAGGAGTATTTTTCTTGGTATTGACTATAATTTTAGTAACGATCATTATCTGGATTTTTAAACAAGCAACCATTTTTCATTAAGCGTGTATTTATGAAAAATATAAAACTAAAAGATGCCTAGAATCCCAGACTCCATCATTTTCTTTTAATACACTTTAAAGTTTTGCCAAAACCCCCTTGGGCCCACTATATACACGGGTTCAAATACTTTGAGTTTGTGAGCTTCGCTGCGTCGAAAAAGTAGACATGAGCTATACCCACGAGGAGTTAATAAACTACAAAGCATGTTACGTATGGCTTGAGGAAAACCCTGGTGAAGAAAATGAGGATAGAAATCAAAGGTAAGAATAAGCCAACGGATTTGTCAGAACTAAGTACGAATATAGATAATCTAAAGCAACATTAGAAGTACTTATATTTAATTGTGTAAATGGGCATAATAGGAGGAAGAAATGCCTTCTTATGATGAAAAAAGGCGCAGATTAATGCAGGTAATTCAGGAAAACGCGATAGTATTCAAAGACGTACAACTGTTTTCAAAGATTAAATCTCCATACTATTACGATATAAAGCGTATAGAACTTCAACAAGAGGGAATGCATCTTCTTAGTGAGTTACTACTGACAGAGATAGCTGAGTATGGTGCGAAATCAGTGGGTGGAATGGAGATGGGCGCAGTTGCGTTGGTAACTGCTGTGATATTTAAAAGTACAATGGACGGCAAATACAGCACCGGACTAAGCGGATTTTTCGTAAGGAAAGAAGCTAAAGGCTATGGATTACAAAAGAGAATTGAAGGAAATATGATTTCTCCGGTTGTAATAGTCGACGACGTAATCACTTCAGGTAAAAGTGTAATGAATTCAATAGAGGCAGTTAATGCGGAAGGAATCACACCAAAAGGGGTGGTCTGTGTGATAGACAGGGAAGAAGAAGGTACACCAAATCTGTTAAAACAAAACAACATCAAATATTCTTCACTTTTCAAACATTCTGAATTTAAGTCATTTATAGAACAAAAACTAGAAGAAAATAGAAGAGCGATAAAATAATCTGAATAAAACTTTTACCAATACAAGAACGTTCTCAGTACTAGTCCACAAATAGTATTAGTTGGTTCCCACTTACTTTAGGACAGCACAAATCAATGCTCGGTCACTGCAAGATGGAGGAATGCTACCCACCCAATCCTATGTTTGATAGCCTCATTACCTCATTGCGAACTGCTGTGGATAGCGATGGTACTCTCGACGAGGAAGCCACTTCTTACAACGATATATCTGATGCATTCCGACTCGCTATAGCAACTTAAATACCAGACGCTGCCGTTTGGGCCATGACTGTCAATGACAGGATAATCAAGTATCTGTCGGTCATTGTTAAAACTAGGTTGGACTTTAGGCCCAAGATTGTAAATACGGAAACTGGTCAATTCTATCCTGTAGCCACATTCGAAGACCTAAAAGATACGCTATATCTAATGCAGGTAGCTGCCAGCGGAATAAGGCCGTATTTGTCAAGATGGTATAATGAAAGATTTATTCCTGCCTTTGAAGAACTCGATGGTAAACCAAATGAGGATATTTCAGATAATGGTATTGTGATTGCAAAGGAAAAGCATGTAGGACTTATAACAGAACAACTTGCTAATAAAATCAAACAACTAGATGGCTTCAAACCAACTAGCAAAGAACTCCTAGAAAAATTTCTCTACCCGTTACGCAACCATGGAGTCATAGACTTTGTCAAAAGCGAGATAAACGGTAAGTATAACATTCACTTTCCAGTTGAGGAAGGTAAGCTGTATTCTATATTTGACGATGCATATTCTTCCACATCTGCACATGATGGTTTGAAACTCAAATTAACGAATCCCGAAAAATTTCCTAATAAGAATTTTCTGAAAGAACAATTCAGAACATTGTCAAGACATTATTCCAACGATGGTGTTGTTTTTGAAAATTATCTGCAGTACAGATTGTTGGATTCCGACGGCACAGAAATCACGCTAGATGAGCTTATAGACAAGTATTACAATAATTCAGAGGAATGTTTTACCAAGGATTACTCTGAGCTAAAGTATACAGACGACAGCAGCTGCAACAGCAATGTTACCCAAATGGACACTGGCATAGATTCTGTGTCTATTGCATCAATGTCAATAGCTGTCAGAAACAACATCAGCTATCAGCATCAGATTATACAAAAAAATTTTTCTCAAAATAACCCCTACTTTTGGAATAACGTTTTAACTAAATTCCATGAGAAAGTTATAGAAGAATCATATTCAGCAAACCCAGAGCCCACAATGAATAATAAAGATGAATCATATTGGACCAAAGGTAAGTGGAGAGACTAATAGTAAGGGGCTTTTATGCTTCCCAGCTTCAACATACTTCTCATAACATTATTTAGATGAAAAAATTTTTAAACTCCAAAATCTAATGGAGTACTATTCTCTCAAGCAACACTATTCACAATGAAATACTATCGATTTAATCGTAGGGGAAGATATGATATGTTTGCTCATTATACCTACTTCAAATCACAGAAAAAAACACAATATATGATTAACACAGACAGGTCAAAAATGCTAGATTCAGGCTTCTATGAAAATGTGGTTTGGGGTGCTCTTCATAAAGCTTGGAAAGGTTATGTAATTGCCAAAAATAAAGGAGAGGATGA
>JBKOWU010000102.1:0-21060 GCA_046724555.1 Thermoproteota archaeon
CTAGCATACTACTTTAACTAATAAAATAGCGGGATTTAGATACATAGATAGATATCTATTTTCTTGTTTTATGATAATCTATAACTATGGCATTATAACGATTGGGTTTCTAAAGGGGTTGTTGTGGTAGTATAAATACACGTTTCAATTACCCCCTTCGTGAATTATTTCATAGGTTATAAACTATAAGAAAGGTGCAATTCTATGAAGAATTATCTATTTTGGACATCTTTATTCCCTTTGGAAGGATTACATCACCTTCGATCAATTTACGTTGGATAGTTACTTGTAATACTTCTGAATCCAACCCCATTTTTTTAATTTTTTCCAACGTCCTTTTTGCAATTTTGAGACTAATGTTATGGCCTCCAATTCTACCAAATGCAATTGCTGTAAAATTAAATTTTTGATCATTGATGATAAAGTGACCGGTTAACTTGCTGGCAATTTCGCTTCCCCTAGCGTTTGTCACAAATATAGTTACAGCGGTGTTATGATCTTGAATATTGTCAAACGTCATTTTGCATTTGTCTCCTTATTTACATCTACATTACGATTTACATTGCTTTCAACTAGAAAACTCCACCAATCATTATCTATAATTTTATAATCTTTAACGTCAACATCATAAGTGTTATCGTCTGCATCAGTAAATTTGAATTTTCCTTGCTCAATTAATTTAATTAATTTCCATCTATTTTTGCCGGTTTTTTTTCTACTTATTGCTACAGCCCATTTCTTATTCTCATCAATTGTAGGCATACCAATCTGATCGGATATATCCAAAACTCCTAGTCTCTTTTCTTCGCAAAATATATCTTTAGTAGTAGTAACACTACGCCAAACATCTATTGCACCAACTGTCTTTGTATTTTCATTTATATTAATCACACCAAAATACACGATCCTATCACTGGTTTTTGAATCTGCGTTGGCAGTCATTTATTTTAAATATTTGAATCAAATGCCTTATTTTATCCTTGCATTATTATAAGGACCTTCTAACAAGATACCAATATTATCAACCTTTGTATTTTTTTTGAAAATAATATGGTCCTCTTCGCATCTCGTTCTATATCGATTAGTTACTGCAAATCTTGGATGAAGAGATTCGTACTCTGATTTTGTTATATCAATAACCATTCCTCTATTAACAAGTGATTTTGCTACTCTATCAGCGTCATCTATAGACCAATGCAGAATTTTAGATATCATTTCTGTATTTACCTTACCTTTATAGACTATTAAAACAAATAACTTTGCCTCGTGCTCTGATATTCTTAGCTCTGATTCCAAAACCTCTTCAATATTTCTCATATTAACTGCCATCTGTCATATAATGTGCGGCTTTTTTGTATTAAGTTTAGCTTAGAGCATATCATTATATCCAATATGTAATATGTGTTTGTGTAATAAAAACACCAATCTCTAAATAACAACGTATTCTTCTTTCTCCTATGTTAAATGACAAAAATATTATTGAATAAATTAAAAAATTTTCAACTAGAAGATAATTTGGTTTTATATCACTTACATGATAAAAAACATAATGAATACAACGGCGATTATGGGATATTCAGTAGTAATATATTCAAAAATTAATTAATGCAAGATAGAATAAATTAATTAACAAGTAAATTGTAATCATAAACTGTAATGATATAGATGCCTACAATATCTGATTCTGATGATTTTCAGAAGTATATTTCTCGAACTAGTGGTTTGTCTAAACGTTCAACTCATAACAGGATTCTTGTGTTATGCATAGATAGGGATGACGATCTTGGTTCCAAGGGAGGATTAGAGACACCCATTGTAGGAAGAGACCTTTGCATTAAGGCAGCAACCAGATTAGCAATAGAAGATCCAGAAGATGCAGACGCCAATACAATTTTTGGAGCGGTCAAGATGTACGAGGAGCTCACAAGCAAAGGATATGAATCAGAAGTTGCTCTCGTTTCTGGTAAGTTTAATCGTGGGATTGAGGCTGATGAAAAAATTGGATTTGAGATTCAGAATATCCTAACCTCGTATAAGGCAGATGGAGCAGTTGTTGTTTCAGATGGTGAGGATGATGAGGCAGTGATTCCTATTATTCAGGCAATGGTTCCAATCATATCTATCCAACGTATTATTATCAAACATAGCCGAAGCGTCGAATATTCATATGCTATTCTAGGCAGATATATCAAAATGCTGGTTTACGACTCACGTTATTCAAAGTTCTTTCTAGGTGTTCCAGGGGCATTATTGGTTGTAGGTGGCCTTGCCACAGTATTTGGATTGACGCGTGAAGCCATAGCATTAGCATTGACCATTTTAGGTGGTGCCTTCATTATACGTGCATTTGATATAGACAAAGCACTGGCGTCTTTAGGTAGACCAACTCCAACGGCATTTATTCGAATATTCTCAATTTTTGCTGGTGTACTTATTATCTTAGCGTCTATAGCAAACGGACTCTCAAGCATTCCAAGTGAAGCGATAGCGCCAAATATGGGGGTAATAAATATAATAAAAGACAGGGTAATTGTAGGAAGTTTTGTTCACGGTACTATTACTCTGTTATGGATCGGTATCGCCACTATCCTTGTAGGCACATTATTAAGTAACTGGTTTAAAGGCAGCGTAAGAGCGATGTCAGATATCCTACGTCTGGTGGTATTAGCATTGCTTTATTTTCCAATTTTACAATTTACTTCTGTTTTAACTGAAGGCACTAGTCCATTTACTTTAATATCATCGTTGCTTATAGGTTTGGCAATTACATTGATGGCTGCGACTTTCTTATTCCAATATTTTAGAAGCAGAAAAGGAGGAGAGGTGCTAAAACACTAAGGTCATTACTTTAGTTTCAATTTAATTTATTTTTTGTACCAATAATAATAACAATAAAATCATTGTTTAGCTTGCAAAACCATGTATATAAATGGGAATACGAGGAATTGGTAGTGCAGCATTTGCAGAAACTATTCTTAAACATAGTGGACTTTACAGCATTTATGAACGTAGATTAGAATCACAGATTCTAAATGATCCGGTTCCCAACCATATTGCGATAATTTTAGACGGCAATAGAAGATGGGCAAAATATCATTTTGCGGCGATAAACAGTGGTCATTTCTTTGGCGCTGATAAGGCAGAGGAGCTTTTGAATTGGATTCACGATCTAGGCATCAGAATTACTACTTTATACGTTTTATCTACAGAGAACTTGGATAGAAAAGATGAGGAATTGGATAACATATATAAGCTGTTACACATAAAACTTGAAAAGCTTTACAGAGATTCAAGGATACATAAACGGCAAATGAAGATTAAGGCAATAGGCAATGTCATGCTTCTCCCCAGATCACTTCAGGAAGTTTTGACTAAACTTGAAGAAGTAACAGCAGATTATAATTCAATGTTTCTTAATATAGCAATTGCATATGGAGGACAAAAAGAAGTTGTTGATGCCGTAAAAAAAATAGTGTCAATGGTTAAATCTGGAAAAATTAATGAAAGCAGTATTGATGAAAAATTAATTGAATCATGTCTATACACATCTCATTTACCGCAAGCGGAACCTGATCTAATATTAAGAACATCGGGAGAAAAACGTCTCAGCGGTTTCCTTATATGGCAAAGTGCATACAGTGAATTAGTATTTATGGACGTATTTTGGCCCGAATTCCGCAAAATCGATCTAATGCGTGCGATCAGGACGTACCAATGCAGAAAGAGAAGATTTGGAAAGTAATGATGGTACCCAGTATAATTGTTGAAGGACTTTATATAGGTTCAATAGAACGAATATGAATGCCACAGCACGGAGAATATGATCAAGGCTCAAAGAAATGGTATTGTGAGTACTGGATGTCTTTACAAGAGTGGAACCAAGTTCATTACTATTCACCTTCAAACACAGTAGTAGAAGAAAAAGAAGACAATAATGATAATAATTGAGAAATACAAAATGGGGCAAAAATATACCATAGTAAAAGTTACTCAAACTGGCTCATTTGGATGATGACATGATAGACGAGAGGTCTTCAGGAGCAATCCTATTTTCAATTAATAACGAATCGAATAAACCAGTATTTTTATTATTGCATTATGCATCAGGTCATTGGGATTTCCCAAAAGGCAACATAGAAGCTGGAGAGGATGAAGTACAAGCTGCATATCGTGAAATATTCGAAGAAACAGGTATTCAAAACGTCCATTTTCTGAAAGGCTTTAGGAAAAAGATACAATATCATTATAGACGGGGATATAAATCAATTCGAAAAGAAGTTATTTTTCATATAGCTAGAACGGATACAAAAGAGATCATATTATCCAATGAGCATATTGGATATGCATGGAAGGATTATAATCAGGCACTGAATCAATTAACTTACAAAAGTGCAAAAAACCTCCTGACAGAAGTCAAAATGTATTTGGAAACTAATAATAATAAATACTAAACACTGGAAATTTCATGTTGTATATGTTTGACGACATTTACAGGATCGCTAGATCTAATTATTAAACTGCCAACAATGAAATAATCTGTACCATTTTTTGCTGCCTGTAGTATATTTCCTCCCTGAGGACCAAATCCAGGCGAATATATAGGAACTTGTTTTTGGTCAGATATTTCTTTTAGCACATTTGTTTGAGTAGCGCCAATCACAATGCCGTCTACTTGACATTCATAGGCATGTTCAAGGAATAATTTATACATTCTAGTATTGCGATTCATAATATTTATGTTGAAGCCATCTTTTGCTCCTGGATGACTCATGTAAATTAATGCGATAACACCAGCGGAATTTTTATGAGCCTGGTCTACTGCGGCTTGTAATGCTCCTTTACCTACGAATGGGTTAACGATCACTGCATCAAAACCCATTTTTAAAAGATAGTCGATAGCAACCTCATTAGTTCTAGGGATATCATTCAACTTAATATCTGCAATAGACTGGAGTTGATAGGAATGGATCAGCTCGTTTATTTCTGACATTTGGGAAATAGACAATGGCAAGATTAGGTGGAAATTAATCTTGATTGCACAGATATATTTTTCAAGCAGAACTATTACCGTCTTAACAAATTCCATGAGATCGGTTCTAAACAATGGATCAAGTGCTAGAATGACTTTGCTTCTTTTATTATATGAGCAAATATCAATCCTTTCTCTAAATGAAGGCAATTTATTCATGGAGTCCTACTAGAGGATGATTATTAAAAAGCTTAATCAGTTTTAGGTAGATATGTCCATGCTCATCTATTTTATTGGAGAAAGATGGCTGATCTATTCTTTGACTAGAGAATTTCAAAAATGGATCTTTAGGTTCATTCTCAAGCACAATATAATAAAAATAAGAAAGTGTTTCTGATTCTCCTAGAGACATAGCAGCCCCCATTACAAATTTTGCGTTATCGTTAATATTTGCTTTAAAGAGAAAAAGCGGTAGTGGAGGCTCATCATAAATTGTCTTATAGGCGCCAACTTTCGCTAGACTAGACAGATCCTTTAATTCCACTTTTATGAAGCCGGATTTCTTGTCAACCCTAGCAGTTTTTGTAAAATATGCAGGAAATTTATTAACCTTAATAATTGGTGAATAGACAAAAGTTGGATTGGCTACTGAACCAACTACTATAATTTCTTCAATACCACCAGTAATTCTATAGGCAAGATATTGGCCCTCTGCCTGATACAAACTTTTTACAAAGTAAATAATTGGTCTACCATCCATAAAATCAGTTTGAACTGCAAAGACATGCTCTTTATTTAGAGTTAGTGAAAAAGTTGGTAGTGGAGCACGCTCCAGAGCACAAACTAACCTACCGAAATCTTTCATACTATATACCTCAATATAATGTGGAGATTTGGGTCTCAATTTGTCATTATTCTTAATGTGTATGCTATTAAACTGATCTGCTATGTATAACCTATTTTCGTCAGGTAATAATTTGTAACTTTATCTTCTATGCCACCTATAGATCTTTGCTGCTTTTAGATCGAGGCCAATCATATTTGCAAAACACTCGATATCTTAATTACAAAATAATTGCACAGATGCCAAGAATATAAATAATATGTATATACATATACATGGATAGACTTAGGGCATAGATCTGCTTCTAGAATGATGAATCTCTCCGATCAATTACATCATTTACATCTGCACCAGTTCCTATTAGTGTTACTTTCTTTCCTGTTTCTTGTTCTATGTTTTCTATAAACTTTTGGGGTTCTGTTTGTAACTTTGCAAATTCTCTTATCCCAGCACTTTCAGGAAATATCACGTCAAGTTTAGTAATTGCTAGCTGAGTTGCGCTATTCAATGAAATCGCTTTTTTTGCAAAATCCATGTTAAAAGGTGAGGCTCTTCTCTGCCTTCCAGTTACACTTCCAAATTCAGCCCAACCACGTCTACGCGCCTCTTCTATACTAATTTCGTTATACAGTGGACCTCCACCTACTCTTGTTACATATGCCTTGAAAACAACAATAACATCATCAACTTTTTTTGGGCCTATGCCAACATCAGAACATATAGCAGATGCACATACATCCTTTGATGTCACATAAGGATAGTCTCCATGAAATAATGATAGAAATGTTCCCTGTGTGCCTTCAACAATTACATTTTCCTTATTATCTAAAGCATAATTGACAGAATTGCTGATGTCTTCTACATATAACAATAGTTCTCGAATCTCCCTCGCAATTTTTAAAACGCGTAGTGCTCTATCTGCATTTGCAGGACCAGTTCCTGTTCCTGTTGTGCCTATCTTACCTTTAAGATGATCTTCTGAATTATCCTTTTCAATATGGATCTTTTCTATAATACCACAATGTGAATCTATAAAAGTTCTATCGTGAGCATTAAACATTTTAATTTCATTTAACAGGATTGCTGTATCAATTAAAACTCCAGCTCCTATCAATAATCTTGTTGGTGGATTTACAACTGCACTAGATAACATTCTCACCTTGTAAGTTTTATTTTCAAAAGTGAATGTATGACCAGCATTAGGACCCACTCCACCTCTAACCGCAATTGAAGGATTATCCTTCCTAGCTAGATATGCAATAATCTTTCCTTTTCCCTCGTCTCCGAAGAATCCTCCAATTGCTACAGTGCATGGCATATATGAGCTACTTCAAAGCTGCCACTGATATTAAAGCGTAATATTGTTTTTTAAACCATCTTTAATATACTTAAATACTGGTAATTGACTTTGGACGTTTCGATGGAATCAGATTCAAGGTTGGCAGGAAACATTATTCAGATTCTGGCAGATTTGCCAGAATTTCTACGAAAATCAATGATTCGAGGTAGGCTCCTTGACTTCTATTCAATGGCAGATGCAGACAAACATGTAACGATATCTTCGTCTTTAGAAGCACTATCCTCGCTAGAAAGTGCTAAATTGCAACAACTGGTGAAGACATGGCTAGAAATCCTATTAGAATTTCAAGGGTCACAAATAACGGATATATTTAGAATTTACTGCGAGGAGATCTTAAATAATCGTCTGGCTATCGAGAATTTAGATATTGAATCTCTTATAGACATCTTTTTATCACTTCAAGATTGGGAAAAGGAAAAATTAGGTGATTGTTTACAGGAAGTAATTTTCTCTTTTCCTAACAAAACAGAAGTATTAAACGTCATTCCTCGACCTCTATTAGAATTGTTAAAAATAGAATGACTTTACCTGTCATCTGGTTTCCTATCGGGATTCTTTTGCAACTCTCCTTCTGATTTCTCCAACCCAAAGAACATTCTTTCGTATTTGCGAAGCGCTTTTCTATGTTCTGGCAAAGACATATCTAGCCTCATTTCATTCATGACCATTACTGCATAAGTTGTCCATTCTTTCCAACAATCAGGACAAGATGGATATTTTAGAGCCGCAGGATCGTCGATTGTATTTTCTTCGAAGGTTTTTCCACACTTTATACAAGTTTTAACCATTACGTTTATGTGTATTGATATGTTGCTATTTTATTGTTTATTGCAAGACTAGTATTATAGTATATCAGCTACTTCTGCAACTACAAGTACAATAAGCCATTTTTGAAACTAGTATTATAATGACACTACTTATTAGACATATTGAATTGATCTGTATACTAGATATTCTATTTTTAAGATAGAATCATTATTGACAACAGACATTTCTTCATCAATATATGGCATGTACTACTTTTTCAGCTTTTGGGTATTTGTGGTTCTTCTTTTTTGCATACGAGGTGTGTATAGCACTGCCATCGATCATTACTATTAGTTCATCCTGATTTCATTTTATTATATGAATGGAATTTCTTTGCATGATCTCGTATTTGCTCCATTCCTGTAAATGCAACACCGCACCTTTTACATTCATAGAGTAGGTCTTTTCCATGGGTAACTTGTTTATGTTGCATAAGCTCTTCAATTCTTCTGAATTTTCTATTACAAATTTCACATACGTGTTTTTTTAGTAAATCCATTTTTACCTCCTAATTTTATTTTTTTTATCCCAACATTCTCTGCATAACTGTCCTTCGATATCCCACTTTGGCTTTGGATTATATCGTATGAAACCCATTTTCTTATTACATATTGCACATAAGTTAAGCATTTTATCATAATGTGCTTCTTTGCTATCGTAACAATTTTTACACAACAGGCTTCCCGATTCCATGTTCCACTGCCATCTTGGTTTGTTCTTGTCAATTTCAAGGATAATCTCTTTTTTGCAAATTGCGCATTCACTAGGAGCCTCTTCAAGTCTCCTTTTTTCTTCCTGTTTTTTTAAAATGAACTCTTTAGTTTTCTCCATGTGGCAATCAGCACATAATATACCTTGGATGTTCCACTCGGCTTGGGGTTTGTATTTATGTTTAAGCTTTGCGTTACAGTTAGTACAATACAAAACCTCTTTCTTTCCAAATAGATGCAATGTGTTGATGGAAAATAGTAGCACACAAAGGCATTAAATAGGTTTATACGAATTGACATAAAAGTGGATTACATCACAATTACAGCAAGTGAAGCAAATTGAGAAGGTTGTATATACATATATGTGCTCTTGTATCAATGATCAAGAGCTGCTTTCTTCTTGGGTCAAAAAATAGAGGCTATGTTCATTAGATGTCTACCAAAAACATGCTATTAGCACAGTCATTTAGACAGTCGATGGTCAAATTTATACTGTAGATATTATTGAGCTATACAAAGTATTACTAACTTCCCAACTGACTATCAAAACGGCTACAATGGCTATTGGAATATGACCATAAAATGAGCTAATAGAAGACAATAAGCAAATATACAAAGCAAAGTAGAAGAGCTAGAAAACTTAAACCAAGCGTTAAGAAATCGTGATAAAATGAAAGATGATGCTATAGCACAGCTATCAGACCAAGTCATGGCTTTAACATCAAGAATGCAGGAATTTGAAAGAAGACAGCAGCCCTATTAATAGAAAATGGTCTTGCTATAGAATACACATAAATAGCGAATTTGACAAAAAACACGAGTCTCAGATATTCACCACCTTTTACTTAAGCCATATCATTTCCCTTGGAATAGTGCAGCTTTCAACTAGATAGCGAAGGAGCATGTTTTACTTGTTTTTGTCCCTATATTTCATACTAGCAGAGACTTCTAACAAGTTTACAATAAGATTACATAGTATGCAAAAAGAAGAAAAAAGAAGAATAAAGTTAAAGTACAAAATTGGCAGTAACAGTTACTACAAAGACTATGAAAAATTCTCACACAATAACTGTATTAACCATTTTTATTCTTGTTTTCTCGGTAACAATGATTGCTTTAACGTTAGAAGTATCTCATAGTGTTTTTGCAGCAAAGAAAAATAAATCAGAAGACAAATCAACTCCAGACGCAGCAACATCTACACCTTCTAGTAGCCAAGTCGGAAGCAAGAGTGGTGATGGTGGTAATAATGATATCCTCAATTCTCTATCTCTCCCATGTCCTGACGGTTCAATACCAGTAAAGGGAAAATGTCCTTTACCTCCATCTACAATACCTCCGGATGACTCTACAAAGAGCAAGCTTACCAAACCGTCCACGAGCGAAAGCAGCAGTACAGATAGCGGAAGCAGCAATACTCTTACGCCTTTACCACCTGCAACAGATGATACTAACACAGGCAGCAGCAAAGACAGCAACAAAGACAGCAACAAACACAGAGACAGCAATACAGATAGCGGAAGCAGCAGTGACAGTAGTACGGCCACACCTCTATCTCTCCCATGTCCTGACGGTTCAATACCAGTAAAGGGAAAATGTCCTCCACCACTTGCAGCAGCTTCAGAAGACACTAGCGGTACAAAAAATAAGCACAAATCAGAAGACAAATCAACTCCAGACGCATCTACACCGACTATCGCTGTAGGGGAAAGCAACAGTAACGCGCGCAGCACTACAAGTTCAAAGTCTAATGAGGACATGACTAATGGCAATGCCAAAAGAGTTGACAGCAGCAGTGATGGTAGTACAACAACTCCTACTCTACCTACAGCATCTGATAGCAGTAACCAAGATAGCAGCAGCATTGCTCCTCCTCCACCACCCACAACATCTGATAGCAGCAATATAGATGGCAGCAAAGACAGTGGTAAAGACAGCAGTAGCAACAATACACCACTACCATCCATAATACCATCTAACCAGGGTGCAGGCGGCACAGATACCGGAAGTACTGGCGGTGGTAGTAATACAGATAGTGGTGGCAGCAGTAGTAATAGTGGAGGAAGTACTAAACCTTCGTCCACAACATCTGGCAGCGGTAGTAGCGGTAGCACCTCTAGCAGCAGTTCAGGTACTAGCAGTAGCAGCACTACTAACACCAAACCTACCAACTCAAAGAAGACACCTCAAACAAGCGTATCTCAGTCAGCAGCAATTGCTGCTACAAATCAAATCATCAACAGTCCTGGAAGCACAATATTAAACCAACAATCGATAAAACAATCAGTTAAAATCAACAATGAGATAAACAATATAATTAGAAAGAATGTAATTTCGCAATCCTCATCTTCGCCTACTACATCTACTACTACACCAAGAGAAATATCAAATTTGATTACAGTAAAACTTGCAACAACAACAAGTAACAGCATGTCAAGAAATGCTTATCTACCTATTGGAGATGTCGCACCATATCATTTGATTGGAGGGCATATTACAGCTAACCTACCAAATAACCATCTTTATGTTGTAGTAGCTCAGCTTTCAAGCAGCAATGGTGCTATTGAGCACGCTGTGGTCCTAGATATGATAAAATCACAAATTTCAAACACCTATGAAACAGACCTTGGTTCACAGATAAGTGGTACGAATCCACTTACAGGAAAGCAAGACACTGTATCTGACATCACAAATTTGTTCTTATGGAACAATGGTAATCAACAAGTAACATTTGTTGATGCAAATGCAGTAACAATGAACCTAATATACAAGTGAGGAATTAACGTGTTGTTCGCTCCTGCTACAGAAAATATATCATTTGCAAAGTATTTCAGTTTTAATATAGTTATTAGACCGATAGCTTTATGTTTAGATGTAACAATGGCAGACAATCATATCATAGTATGAACCACTCTGGATTCTTCTTTACAATGTATTTAGCTGTAGGCATTATACTGCTTTTTGCAGTTTGGAGTAATATCCCTGCATATGCTCAACAGACATCTTCTTCTCCACCTACAATATCGCCACCATCTACTGCTAGTTCGCCTAGTAATACTGCAATATCGCCAGAAATCAAAACAAAAATGTGTAATCCTAGCAATCCGAGTCTTAAGGTAGTTAATACTACTGAAGCACGCATATGTGGTATTCCCAAAACGGTAGAACCGGCACTCGCATCATCAGTAGCACCACCGCCAAAAACAACGACTTCATCGTCACCATCAGTAGCACCGTTAGCGCATTCGTCCAAAAATGCAGGAAGTAGCAACAATACTAGCAGTGGCATGATAACAACAACTACGACTAATGTACCTATAGTATTGCGACCGCTCCCCGGTGGAACATGTCCAACAGGATATCATTTAGTTTCTGGAACTGTATGTATCAAGGATATGCCGTCATCAGCTCAACACCAAACAACGCCTGCGGCTTCAATACCACCAACAACCAATGTGACCAAATCTCTTTCCATTTCATCGTCCTCTGCAACAACCCAACCAAGTCATAATAATCCTACCAAAAATGACAACAACAATGCTGCAAATTCCAATAATGAAGAGAACTTTCATACAAAGATATTGAAATCGTTTAATAAAAAATTTAAATGACAAAGAGTACTTTTAGCTACTGTATAGTAATGGGATTAAGGCTCAAGCCACGACATTGGACTAGCGAATACGAATATGGAAAGTATAACAAATAAAGCAATTATAATCGCAGAGGCAGTAAAATATTTTCTCAATTTTATCTATTTGGAAAATATATAATATATCAATATCCTAATTACTATGCTTGCAGCTATAACAGCTATTATTATTTTTAGATTTCTCTTATTAGACGCATCCATGTTTACTCTACTAATGACGTCATAGGATGCTGCACATAATATTGTACTAATTATGGACCATATCATCTATACATATAAGATAATAATAATTGCTGCAGCTTCAAATCGCAAACGTTCTGCTAAAGAATATCGCTGTAGCATATGCAACAAAGTTTTTGATAGTGCTGAGACATTAAATTCCCATGTTAGTATGGAGCACAGCCAGAAAAGCCATGTTCCTGCAGGAGTAGGATAACTAAATACTATCGGTTGCTTTGTAACTTTGATATTTATGCGCATACACTTGTCAGAGGAGCTGATATATAGTTTATTAACATGCTTTACTTTTTTAGTACAACGACATGACAGCTATAGCAAATGTGATAGAGTTAGTTGGTAGTTCTGACAAGAGTTGGGAAGATGCAGCTCAAGTTGCATTAGCAGAAGCCAGAAAGACAATACATGAAATAACCGGCATAGAAGTCGGAGACATGACTGCAAAAGTAGACCCTAATACTGGCAATATTACTGAATATCATACCGCAGTCAAATTAGCATTTGGTGTGAAACATTAAATTATGAAAATGTCTATTATTGATAGCATTATCATAGTGATGGAATAGAAGACTGCAACGTTATAGCACCTTCATGAGTGGTATACTACAGGTGAACGCAAAATAAGTGCGCTGCCACTAGTAAACAGTACGGCTAATGGACTAATGCTTGTATTCTTTATACTTTCTCTATAAATGGCATAACCTTATTTTCAATTACATCCATAACGTTAGAATTCAAATCAAACGAGAGCAAAAGATAGTAAATTTTGCTACCATCATCTTCCTTACTACTAGAAAGCTTTATTGGTATAGTTGCACGTATAAGCCTTTCATATTTACCTATTGAATATACTAGCCTGCCTATTTTTGATTCAAAATCTTCCCTTGTGGCAGCACGAAGAACAGCTTGTATAGCATAATGTGAGGTTTCTTGTTTATCCATTAAGGGAATCAAGCCATTTCTGTATGCTGTTGCAACCAGACTGCTAAGGTTGTTGGCTATACCTATAAATCTGATAGAATTATCTAGTTGTTGTATTTCTCGGCAGAGACCATTTAAGTTCTCTTCATCTAACGATGGCATATCGATGTAAGAATAATCCTATCTGTTCTTATTATTTTGTCAATTGCAAATCGATTTTAATATAAAATACTAGGACAATGAATATTTAGTATCATATAGAACTAATATTCTTGTACTTTGACTAAAAGACTTTCACACAGTCCTTAATATAGTGTCAAGACATTAAAAATCATTGAGCTATGCTATAAGTATTAATAGTAGTAGCATGTCACAGCAAGAACAACAACAAATTTGTTATCATCAATGTACAAAATGCGGTATTATTTACAAATGCGCAAGAAATAGCTGTAAAATGCCATTTTTGTATGATATGTGTGGCATGTGTCAGAAAAGACGTTTTTATTTTAATCCTTGGTTCTATTTGTAAAAAACAATTTGCTTGTAACATCTAGTTTTTTCATATGATGCTTCTTAGTATGATGTTATTGGAAGAGTGGAATATCGTTGTGGATTTATTTTCTTTCCTTCTGTCTTAATTCAAAAGAGAAAATTTATTTTTTCAAAACTGATACAATGTGTAATTAAGAATTGCATTTGCTGCCTTTGCATTAGGAAGCATACTATTAATGTATTCAAAGTATTATATTAGATGGTGTGTACCAAACCAAGATAATACGTTTATTAAAAAAGAATCTCCAGAAAAGTATAGCTGGTGGCTAAATGAGTTAGAATCCCTAGGGCTAGCTGTAAAGAAAGCTAACGACTTGAATGATATAAGAGAAGTCAGTAATCTGACAGATAGTATAAAGCAGGTTTTATTTCAAGACTACAAAACTTGCTCTAATAAAGAAACTGAAGACATAGTATTTTGACAGGAAATGCAATAGTATATAAGCCCGCATTCTTATAGATTCCACCTCTACTATAACTTGCAATAGGTAAGTCCCGCAACAGGAATGAGTCTATCTAGGCTTTATAGACTAAAGTAAATTCATGTATATAACTTATGATTTACACAGATAATTAAAATTGTGTGCAGATAAAAAGCCTGCTGCGGATAATTCCCAGCAACATCTAGCCAACGAGCGGACTTTTCTCTCATGGCTGAGGACATCTATTGCACTTATCGGGCTAGGCTTTATTGTTGCTCGCTTTGGCCTATTTTTGCGGGAATTTGGATTAGTTGTAAAAAATGCTAATGATGGTAGTGGTAATAATTCTGCTGCTTCTACAGCGGTTAGTCTTTTTGGACATTATCAATCCTCATTGATAGGAATAAGTATTATAATTTTAGGAATCGTGTTAATAGTCTTAGCACTAAGAAACTATATAACTACTCGTTCCTCCATTGATAAAGGACTTTATATCCCAAGCACCTTTAATGTATTTGCAGCATCAATAAGCCTTGTATTTCTAGGTATTCTTATTATTGTATATCTGTTTGTAGTACTTCCTGGTAGTAATTCATAGACTTATTGACTTGCGATAACAATTACTTAATATATATTTGGACATTATGTGAAATAATGAAATGCCGTCCGAAAAAGAACACATTGAGAACATAAAGATGCAAGCTATCGCAACAGTTGACCCGATAAAAAAGAATAGTGCCATTGACACGTTAGAAGCCTTTGGAAATGATGCCGCAATAGATGCAATATTGGCTGTTATTAGTTCTACAAGTACACCGGAAGTACATACACACGGAAACGAAGCTATACAGCGAATGAAACGAGCTAAGTAGGCAGACAAATAAGCTTAGTCAACTATAACAAGTATAGTTAACTGTTTTTACATTCATACTTAAGATAGATATAATAGTTCAGAGCTCAAAGAGGCACTTATTGTCGGTTACGCAAGACCAAATTGAGAAGTTAAAGATGGAAGGAATTTCTAGTATCGATACAGAGAAGAAGATAAGCACTATTAAGACGCTAGAAGGTTATGGAAAGGAATCAAAATCAAAGAATGAAGTAATAGATGCAATAACGGGAATTATAGACTCTTCACCTAGAACCGAAGTAGTTAAAGCCGGACACGATTCTATACAACGAATTAAAGGATGAAACACAGTTATCATAGTTAATTCGTTTATTCGCTTACAATTTATAGGAATCCAGATGTTTTCTATCAAATCAAATGAATCATTACTTTGAACATGGAGTAGAGTTTAACCCCAGACAAATAAAGGTAGATAGGCATTCATATTTATATCAAAACTTGTACAAATAGCACCATTAACGCCGAAATCCTATATTTGACATTTGTTTCATTACTTAATTATTTTGTAAATAAATAAAACACTAGTGTTACTTATCACAGACGGCTTTTACTGGTATTAATTAACGACGGTTTCATATTTAATAGTAAATGACAATGTCTTATGAATTACAAGAATTAAGAAATGTCTTTCATGGACTTGAGACACTTTATGGCACATACCTTTCAAAGGTAGACCCTGTTCTTATTCATGACCTCCTACTACGTGAGGAAGAAAAATCTGAACGTGCACCATTTTACATGGTAGAAGTCTTTACCAAGCCTGGTACTAATTCAGAATGGTGTAAACAACATATAATCGAAACTACAGGCTTTGTTCCTGCAATATATGACAAAGGTACTCATTATGTAACAAACATGAGGTTGACACTTGATATTCTCAAAAAGCTAAATGATTTTGAGTTTGTTGAAGAGATAGCAGGTGACTATACTGGTACTTTAACAGGTGTAGGCGCATCACACGATTGTAAAAGGAATCATAGATAGTAGCTCACCACAATGTTTATGTTCAATTCGGTCTTGTAAATTTGCTATTTCAGGGGACGTGAAACAATCTCAAATAAACCAATATTTAGATATCATGTCAAGATGCCGTACAATGAATGAACAATATTGATAAAGCTGTGATAACTTTATCAGGTACTTGCTCCTTTGACTGATTATAATAATCCTGCCAGGTTTTCATTAATGCATGATATACTTGACGTTTCTCTGGTACATAAGGACATTCCATTTTCTTGTATTTTATGTTCTCTTCTTCTACCATACATAAAATAAAAACATCAAGTCTTATACATATACGTTAGTCAGTACCGATAAAAAGTCAATTCTCTACTCCCAATAATAGGCTATAGAATATGAAGTTAAGCTCCGTTATTAGCTTCGGTGACGGTGCATATACTGCATGGGTTGTGCCAATCCGACCAGTTTGCCAATAATGATACACTTACATATTTTCCATTTTTATATATGCAGTTTTCGATGCAACTTGTAGATACCATTAATTATATAAAAAATTATAGATTGTCCTGTTCGTTTCATTTGTGCTATTAGGCCTCGGCCATTTTTATTTTTCGTAAGTTTCTTTATTGTTGCATTTATCACTGTATCTTCGAGTCTTATTTTGGCAACTCTCGTCATATATGCAACATCATTTTTCGAATTATTTATCATCTCTACCTCTTTATCTAATATCAAAATTTTTTCTTTTTCCAATATATTACTATCAGCTAAATGTTGTTCCAATTGTTTTTTCAATTCATTTGTAGTTATGTCCTTAGATTTGTCATCCTTAGCTGAATATTTTTTTCTCAAAAATTCTCTCAAAAATTCTCTAATTAATTTACGTGCTTGCTTTTTTTATGGTATTCTAACGCATTTAATCTCAGCCTACAAGTTAGCGTAGGTTCTAGATAGTAACTTTGCATCATTTTACATATCATAGGAAGACGAACGCGTTTGTTATACAAATCTGCACCTATTGCTAGAATAAAGCCAATTATTATGATATAGACCAAATACAGACAAATCTGTTAAATTTTTTAAATATTTTAGTAGCATTTGTATTTTGCTGTCAGTTCTGTATAGGCATTGACAAAAAGAAGATATACAATATCCACAAGCAGCGGGTTACTGCTCTGTTCCATCAGCCCGCTGCTTCTTTAAATCATTAGACTTTTTTAATTCAATACTACTGTTGTGCATGAAATATTTACTGATGTTTAGATAACCGTAACACAATCAATAAAGAATCATTAATAGAATCTAATCTAAATTGCACAATAGTTTAACCACTTCCCTATAATTGGAATATTTTTAGTTGTGATATTTACAAGATTAGGATATTATAGCAAATTTTTCCTAATGTTGTTCTTGAGAGTTAAAATATGCTTTGCGACATCAATATATGATAATTAATTATGGTCACGACGAATATTATGAAAAGGCAAACCTTGCTTTTTATTGTTGTAGTAACAGCCACCATAGTAGTTATACTAGTTGACCCATTTATCACTCAATTCTCCACTGCTGCTCGGAGTCATAACATTCAAAACCGCATGAAAACTCCTAGAGGATTATCGGGAATTAGCAGCAACAATCACAGGTTGTCATCATCATACTCATCTTCTACTCCTACGCAATCCACTATTAGCAGTAATAATAATGACAAGTTTGTAATTATAAATTTTGATGATTCACATCAAAGCGATTATACCTACGCCAAACCTATCCTAGACAAATATGGATTTAAAGCAACATTCTTTGAAGTATGCAATTGGGTAGAAACAGGATATCATGATAAAGATATATCGATTACATGGCAACAGATAGCGGCGCTGCAACAAGATGGCATGGATATTGAGGCACACACCATGACTCATCCGAATTTAAATGATTTGTCATCACAGGCAGATTTGAATTATGAAATAGGTCAGTCAAAACAATGTTTAGAAAATCATGGATTAATCCCACAATTTTTGCATATCCTAATGGCAAAGGCTCTGATAATCCAAAAGTTGTAAATACAGTTGCTAAATACTATGATTTAGCCAGAACTGACACCAAGTCTGCACTTACTTTCTTACATTGTGATGGGAATAATGATGAGCAAACAGATTGTAGAATGCATTTTAGTGATGGGACATTAACACCTTCAAACAGGTACTCTATTAATAGTTGGGCTCATAAGCATATTGACGAGGGTTGTTCTGCTAATACTTTGGATAATGGCACCATTGGCAGCTGTGCTAGGTTTCGCTATAAATATGATAATGCTCAGATGTTTGACAAATTCATTACAGCTGTTAATAACCAAAGTAACTATAATAAGGATGGCATGGTAAGAGCAATCCCTATAATTGTCTATCATACGCTTGTGAACTATCATGATTTAAGCGATAGCAATAGACCAATAGATACTACTGTGAATTTATTTGATTCAGAAATGAGATATCTGTATAACAATGGATTTAAAGTCATAACTATGTCTGACATAGGGTATGATGAAAATAGCCAAAGTCTGTACATAAAGGATACCTGAATATGTCTCAATCAAAAGATTTGGTCATCTTGACAAAGCATATATCCATATATTGAGTATAATAGGTGGAGGCGTCCAATTTACAACATAGGATATGCAACCGCCAAGACATCGTAAGTCACAATTATTATCGATATCAATTACGCTTGTCTTAGTACTTATTATTGCTAATATAGTTGTTAGACCTCCTGTAAATTATGGTATTATATTTCAAAGCTCAGCTGATGTTAATAACAAGAGTACTACTATAATTCCCATAACAAGTAATAATAACGACAACTATGCTGGTAGTAATAGAAAGGTCACAGAAGAATCATCCACTGCTAATACTAGCCCATCCTCATTCGTAGTAGTACAAAAAAGCAATATTGGCAGAACACTAGATAACAATAGCGCATCTGGCAATGCTAGCAGTAACTATAATTTAACAAAATCCACAGTGGTTCTAAATACAAACCGTACATATTATAGATATACAAATACAAAAAGCAAAAATCAAATCGCAAACCTAGAAAATAATATCAATAGCGATAATAATTCCAATATTGGTGGCATACTAAATAAAAATATTAACATTGCACTTGTAGCTCCTACATTTACTGCTGCTGCATACGACGATAATTCATTCTATACTTTTTACAAATTATATGGCAACACATCAGTAGGAACAAATGTTACGAGCAATCTTAATCTTTTATCCAGACACATAACCAACCATGACATATTAAGAGCTTCCATTGTAATGCTCAAACTTGTAGACAATTTGAAACTAATTAAGCCTAATTCCCATGTAACAATTCTGACTGATGCGGATGTTGATAACGATTCGTTGTTTAGTAACAACAATAATAATAATAATATTTACGATGTAGCTATCCTTGGTCATCAAGAATATGTTACACATCAAGAATATGACAATATGAAGAAGTTTGTAACTAATGGTGGTACTATGATTTTGTTAGATGGTAACGTCTTCTTTGCTGAGGTAAAATATAATCCTCAAACTAAAACAGAAAGCTTGGTAAAGGGTCATTGGTGGGCTTTTAATGGCAAATCAGCATGGCGCAGCATAGGTGAGAGATGGGCGCAGGAAACTTCTCAATGGGTTGGAAGTAATTATCTGTGTTACAAATGTGTAAGCGCATTTGGAAATGACCCATTTGAGTACACGCCGCATGAGGAACAATATATCAGCAACCACAATGATTCAATATTGCTAGATTATGACGCAGTAACAGGTAAAACCAAAATAGATAACAAGCAACCAACTATAGCAAGCTATGAATTGAATTATCAAAAAGGAAAAGTTGTAGCACTAGGAATATTTTCGGATGATGTAATAGACAACTCTACGTTTAACAAGTTCTTTGATAGACTGTTGACAAAATACGCTACAAATACTGGAATTTAGTCTCATCCAATAAGAGACAGCATTCTAAAAGTATGCTAAATACAGTCAGATAATAAAAACAAGGAGAATAAAGAATAATTGAACTGAAGTAGATGTAATATATTAGACATAATGGATTGGTTAAAAATCATCATATTCTCTGAGGATAAAAGTCCCAAGACCTAAGTTTAATGAGTCAAAAGTTTATGGGAGCAATGGTGGTATCTGAGGAAGCTGTGGAAGTCCTGGAATTTGAGGTAATTCAGGTATAGGACCTAATCCGGGAGACTGATTTTGGTCCGCTGAAGAGGATGAAGCGGCACTTGCAGAGGGTCTTGTTTGTAAAGTCGCTGTTAGGTCCATTATCTGCTCGTTTCTATTTACTGTAATCTTGATATTATCTCCCACACTTTTTTGTGATTCAATATAATTTATTATATCATCGATTTGCCTTGTAACATGTCCATCGACTGCAGTTATTATATCACCTATCTTAGTTGCACCGTTATCGTCCTGAGTTAGCCCTTCAAGACCTGCTTTATCTGCTGGACTGTCTGGTTGGACAGAACCTACTATCACCCCTTTATAATTGGATGGTAAACCCATAGCTCTTGTCAAATCAGGGGTTGTTTTCCCACCTGAAATGCCAAGCCATGGATGAGCATAACTACCATTTTTTATTAGCAATGGTACTTCTTTAGCAATTGTGTTTGATGGAATTGCAAATCCTACACCAGAGTAAGATCCTGTA
>JBKOWU010000304.1:0-6339 GCA_046724555.1 Thermoproteota archaeon
TAGCTTTTTCCATTTATACTATGGTTTAACAAACAAGCAAACAATAATCATAGCATGTTCTTGTATAGTTTCTTCTTCTCATCACTGCTCTTTTTGTTTTTGCTTGTTAGAGAATATACAGAATATTGGTTGACAGAATTATCATCAATTGGATACTCATCTATTTTATCAAAATTATAGTCATCATCACATAAATTCTTTGTAAATTGATATAAATTATCGCCTATAACCATTCCATTCGGTTCTGCCTTAGAGTTTATTTTGGCACACAGGTTCACTGTTGGGCCAAACAGATCTTCGCTTGCAGAAGTTAATGATGTGGCTACTTCAACTCTACCATAATCAGCGCTAACCCTGTAGGAAAGATTTGGCAATCCATCATCTTCCTTTTGTAATTTTGTATTGACTATTGGGTTAACAGATAGCATCGTAAGACCACATTCAAAAACATTTTTGAATGCGTGCATGTTATCAGATGAATCTACAGTTTCTGGAAAATAGTATATCAAACTGTCACCACTATTCTTAATTACATTTGCACCGAAGTTCCGAGCTATAGCCGCCATTGTATTAATAAATATCGAATAAAATCGTTTCATTTTCTCCGGATCTCTGATTTCAATAGTAGTGATCTTAGTGGAATCTATTACATCAATAAAGCATACACAACAACTATGCGAATCACCAGTAAATCTGATTTCCTCAGCCAAGACAAATGTACATTAAATATGCTACAACAGGTTTTATATACCTTAGTTATAAAAAGATCATAACTATTAACATTGGGTATATGACTCTAAAATAGTTCGTCGACTCCTTGTTGACACTTGTTGCATGCTATTATGATAGTAAAATTAACCTATATTGATGTACAGGTATGTTTGGGACAATGATCTTCTGAAGTGATATTCATTTTACAATTCATCGCATAAGTGAAAAATTTTTAGATATAATATAAGTATGATCCATAACTGTTTATTGTTTTATTAGTAGCTGCACGCACGATCAAAGAAGATAAGGATGAGGAATCTCAAATAATAGAACAAATAAAATAGGTGGGTGGTAAAAGGAATTACTACCTGAGAAGATGATTTATAGCGACTATCCTCTTTAATAGTCGGAAAACAAATAGCAAACACATCTACACATTATCTTTACTAATATATCATGGTTACTTTATTGCCGCAATGTACCAAGTGCGGTTCTCACGTTACTGATTCTATAGAATCTGAAATAGAGCAACATGGAAAAATAAAGACAGGCAATTATATCAATGGTGTATGGATATGCAATGATTGTTTAGCAGCAAGTACAATACATGAAGGGAAAAACACAGAAAGCCAAGAAAATTCGTCATATAATCATGCCCGTTTTAATTTAAGTTACTCATGAACATCATTGGATGATATAAAAGAATAAAAACAAATATTTCACTTCAATACCCCAGAAGGAACCAATAGTTTATTTTATTACTGGTAGAATAAAATTAAATCGTAGGCCTGCCTCTCTAGTACCTGTCGCTTCCTCTCCTGTGCCCATACCTTCTACAGATTCTGTTGTTGATGCATCTGCATTATTTGTTGGTTGTTCAATACCATCTTCTGCCGCTTCCTTTGAATCTTCATTTCTTTTCTGTGGATTTTGGCTAAGGTTATTATAAAAAGACAACACGCATTATGGGAGTTCTAAAGCATCTTTGAGTTTGATATATGGGTTATTGTGTATACTATAGAAAATTTGCGTAAGGACAAGGTATACACTAATTAATCGTTATCTTGTATTGTCTGATATGTTTGATAGTAGCTATGCTGATAATAATAATGATAGATCATCTGCCAGTCAAGAAGAGAGAGGAGGAGGAGGAGGAGGAGGAGGAGAATCATCCTCATCATCACCAAATCAAGTAAATGATTACGACGATCATGACAACAACAACAATAGTAATGATAATTTTTCATTCAAATACACAGAATCAGGTGGATTGACTGCACGCTATTTATTAATATCATTTGATTCTAATACAAACACACTTAGTTCCTCTACTGATATTAGTGGCAGCAATTTATCTCAAAAAACTGTACCTGATTCAGACAAACAGGAATTAAAAGATACTATTATGCAAAATAATTTCTTTGAATGTAAAGCTGATTATCCTCCCGAAAAAGAAGATGATCCTTCTCTTATTGCGTATAGTCTAGCAATTACAATAGGTGACAAAACACATACAACAGCATGGACAAATACATCAAGGGAAAGACCTGATAGTATAGCTAATATTGTTGGTTCAATCAGAAGGATAACTGCTAAAGAGAAGGTTGTTTAGAAGGACCAGATATAGGTTTGATGGTGGCGCACTAACTATTTACATACAGCAAATTTTAAGTGATATCTCTAATTGGATATCATAAAATATGCCATATCTTTCTCTAGTTTCCAATACCTTGCGCTACCTTTGACATCCTAGTAATCTTGACTCTGCTGATAATTCTAAAATCTTATGATGATGCTTGGACAAAGATAAGTTGACGTAATGCAAAGATGTTATTACCAGTATGTAAAAATACTTTAATTCTTACCACTGCCAGTTAACATTTTATTACACTACAAGGGTGAGAATAGCCATTAATCCAGACAGGTTTGATAAGCTTATAACTGCATTAACAACAGCTACGGACAATCACTGGATGTTAGGCAAATAAGACGCATCATAGAACGATATATTTGGTCCTTTACGTAGGCGACCTTAACATAACGAAAACTCTTGCATTAAGGACCTAATAGCGAAAATAAAATATTGTATCCAATTTGGTTATGCAGACAAACTAGCGATATATTATATGACATACCTACATAACAATTAACAGTATATATGATATTCATAGGAATTATAGCTATATTTAAAGTTCAATTATTACTATCTTTATCGTCATCACCATTGCCCTCGTTGTCATTGCCAGCATTTGCAATTCCAGCTGGTTTTATCGAAAACTTGATCAGATCTACTGTTGCTCTTTTCGTTGTAATCGATCCTATAGGTAATGTTCCTCTATTTATTGCTCTTACTGAAAAAATGGAAAAGAATGAACGAAAGGCTGTTTCAAAGATCGCCATAATTACAGCAGCGGGACTGCTCATTGTGTTTGCAGTCGCAGGTACCCAAATACTTACTCTGTTTGGGATAAGTATTTACAGCTTCATGGTTGCAGGTGGGATATTACTGTTTATAGTATCGATTGAATTGTTGACTCATGGTGCGTGGCGATTTGGTGTTGGAACAAGAAGCAACACAGAGGAGTCTGGAGTGGTGCCATTAGCATTTCCTTTGCTTGCTGGTCCTGGGGCTATTACTTCAGTAATGATCTCATTTCAAAGTGCTGGATTGATAGTAACTATGTTATCTATTTCAATTGTGATTGTCATTACCTATATTATTCTACGACTGGTTAATCCTATTTACAAGGTGCTCGGTAGGCGGGGTTCCATGATATTTACAAGAGTATTTGCAGTTTTGGTTGCTGCAATTGCAGTACAATATATTGTCCAAGGAGTTAAGCATCTATTTTAGATAATCGAACCGTTACGGTTGGTCTATTTTGTCTTTCTTTTTTCCTGCTAATACTTCTTTTGAGATATTAACAATTCACTGACTATTGCTGCTTTCCTTCAATAAAGAATTTGAGATGTATGGAATAGATCCCATAATATAAAATAGTATTAAAAAAAACGTTCATTTCTTGTAGCAAGAAGAGGAGCAATACTTATAGCAGCAGCTGCTGCTAGACATACTAGTATAGTATGTTAGCTAATGTGGAGATTATAGAAAATCCAAAGGAATCAATAGATCGCGCCTATGATATTTCGGTCTCAGCAAAAGAGGAGTTATTGCTAGCATTTCCTACGGTCAATTCTTTTAGACGGAATGTGCGCACAGGCATGGCAATGCAGCTTCTAAAAGAAGAATATTCGACAAATAATGTTAGACTTAGAATACTGACACCTGTGGACAACCAAATTATGCATACAATAGAGGAATTGAAAAAAGTTATATCTGAACTTGATATTAGGGCTCTAAATGAGAGTACGCAAAGCAATAGAGTTATCATAGTATTAGCGGATGGAAAAGAATCTCTCATAGTAGATATAAAAGACGATACAAAAGACAATATGTATGATGCGGCAGGTTTATCAATATACTCTAATAATAAATCGATTATTTTAGCATATCTTGCCATATTTGAAATTCTTTGGAAGCAAAGCCGACCACCTATTTGCTAAAAAGAGCATTTTTGCTTTCGATATGTTGCTTTAAGTTAAATTAGAGGCTTTGGAATATCATTACTTTACCTAACTAATTTTTAGGTTTCAAAACACACAGGCTAACTTTGTAATATGACACTTTTTTCCTATAAATAGCCCAAAGGCAATGCATAAAAGTTCGAATTAACTATAATAGTACGACTTTCTAATATAATATGCGAAGGGCAAAAGAAGATGAGTGAATAGTAAAATGCTTATGTTAATGTTACATTGCAAAACATGCGGCGAAGTCTTTCCAGGAATTTATATCCGCGAAAGAAGTACTGATCGTTTCAAGATACCTGCTATAAATGCAGATACTTTACGCATATGTTCAAGAGGTCAAAATGACGAATATGCTACAGTAGATTACATGGATTGGTCTTGATTTATCTTTTTGAAAATAACAAAAGTAATAGTAGTAACATATCCAGATAATTTCAGACTTGAAGAATCAAAGAGCCTAGTATGCTCGTTGACAGATTGTCAAATTGTAAAGGTTGTTACTCAAAAATACCTAAATCATTCAGAATATGGTTTAGGTTCTGGTAAAGCAGAAGAAATTAAGCAATTTGTAAAGGAGTGTAACGCTGATCAGATAGTTGTTGACGATCATTTGACATCAAAACAGATTCACAACCTAGAGAAGCTAACAGGTGCACAAGTGATAGACAGGGAGAGATTAATACTTGACATATTCTATTCACGAGCTACTACAACGGAGGCAAAATTGCAGATTGAACTAGCTGAAATTAAATATGAAATGCCACGTATAAGAGAAAATGCAAGACTAACGTCAGGCAGCGAACGACCAGGAAAGGGTGGTATGGGAGTATATATTGTTGACGTAAAGTTCCGAGACCTAAAAAGACGTATGTCCTTTATAAAGGAAAAGCTTGCCGATGCACGCCAAAAACGTGAGCTTTACCATCAACAAAGACTGAAAACCGGAATGCCAGTTGTTTCACTAGTGGGTTATACTAGTTCAGGAAAAACTACCTTGTTTAACCTCCTTACTTCCGAGAATAAGGTTACCTCTAGTAGTTTGTTTACGACACTTTCCACAACTACAAGGTCGTTTAAAATTGATAATAACAATAGAGGAGAATTATTACTTGTAGATACAGTAGGTTTTATCAGTAGGCTTCCTCACTATATGATAGATGCATTTAAATCAACATTAGAGGAGTCACTTGCTTCAGATTTGATTATACTTTTGATAGACATGTCAGAGAAAATTGAAGATATTAGAATAAAATATGAAAGCTGTTGGGATGTTTTAGATGAGTTAAAAGTAAACAAGTCCAAAGTTTTTGTAATTTTGACCAAATTCGATAGTGTTGCTGACTCAGAACAAACTATGAAAGATATTACAAATGATTTGCAAATATCAAATCCAATAGCTATATCTTCCAGAACCGGTTATGGAATTCACAAACTAAAGACGATAATAGGAAGTCATTTAGATATTGTTAAATTGGCTAACCGACATTGAAAACGCATGACAGAGCATATTCTCTCTACCTCCCATACTAGAATTAGATTAAAATCAGCAATTCATACTTTACGAGAAATCTTGAACATACGGAATTGAGCAGTAAAACTAAAAACTCTATACATGGGTGAGTTTAGAAAAATTACGTAGCACTAATCTAAGTGTTAGAGAGACTAGGGAATTTGATTATGGTTTGGGATTAACAGCAGTATATATAAGATATCGGAGCTACTGAAGATTGCTACTTTAATCATATTATCTGACCGCCACATGGGTCTGCTGCAAAATAAAAAAAGATCTCACATAGCTATTCTGATCCCGCTATCGATAGATGCTGTTGCCTTTAAACATGAAGAAAAATATTTCTTTCAGTGTCTTGTGTTAGATGCTAAACATTTTTCTCTTCAAATTTTGGTATTGTTCTAGCTTTTGCAATGATAATGCTGCATAGAATGATGAAAACAATTTGAAACAGTTCTATAGCTACTTCTAATTCACTTAGTTCATTATGTGGCACTGCAATAACCCACAATATAATTAAGATAGCT
>JBKOWU010000189.1:0-7500 GCA_046724555.1 Thermoproteota archaeon
ATACTCCAATGATAGTTTGCATTTATAAGGACGTTGAGAGCATCATTAAGAGTCTAGGATAAGGATAATGGCTGCGCTTAAGGAATGGGCAATAGTTTGCAAAGCTCTTGAAGAAGGGCGTCAGATACTGATTCTACGAAAAGGCGGAATCATGGAATATAGACAAGGGTTTGAGGTAAAGCATAATAGCTTTTTGCTATATCCGACGTTTGAACATCAATCAGAAGAATCTATACAGCCAGATTATATTCACAAATTATCTGATGTGCTACACAACGCTCCAATAAATGGCACAAATAGAATTACTTCCTATGCAAAAGTTGTAGGTGTTAAAGAGGTTACTGATAAGTCAGTTCTACAAGCACTCAAAAAATATCACATATGGAACGATAACTATGTGGATGTCAGAATGAATTATAATCCTAAAAAACCTATGAGCATAGTCTTATTAAGAGTATACAAAATAAGCAATCCTGTGGAAGTTGATATTAAACCTGAATGGGTAGGCTGTAAGTCATGGATTCCTATTGATTTCGTTATGCATACTGATAACAAGAGCAATCAACCAGTGTTAGACGATTTCAAATTTAACCAGATATTAGATGAAATTTATGGGGTTTTAAATTAACTATGAAATATAGAAAATTAGGAAAGAGCGGAATTAAAGTAAGCGAAATAGGATTTGGCGCATGGGTTATCGGCCTAGATTGGTGGGGAAAAAAGATCGATGATGATGAGGCAATCAGGATGTTGAAACGCGCTTATGATGTAGGTATCAATTTTTATGAAACTGCAGATATGTACGGAAAAGGTAAAAGTGAAAAGCTAATCGCACAGACATTCAAAGGCATGCGAAATGAAGTGATTTACTCTACAAAATGGGGTTATGATATGTATAATGTCGAACAAGTCGGACATAATGAGATACCTCAAAAACATAATCCTGATTATTTAGAATATGCATTACAGCAGAGTTTGGAACGTTTACAAACCAATTACATTGACGTTTACAGTCTTCATAACCCAAAGATGGATGCTATAAAAAATGACAATTTATTTCTCTCCCTTGATAGCCTTGTGCATAGTGGAAAGATCAAAAGTTATGGTATTGCATTAGGTCCTGCTATTGGTTGGGAAGATGAGGGGATTATTGCAATGGAAAAACGAAATATAACCTGCCTTCAAACAGTTTATAATCTATTAGAACAGGATCCAGGCAGAACTCTTTTGGACAATGCAAAAAAATACGATGTAGGGATTATGGTTAGAGTTCCAGATGCATCTGGGGTATTAACTGGGAAGATTAACGAAAAAACGATATTTGATAAAAATGATCATAGGGCAAATAGGACGAAAGAATGGATTACTGAAGCAATGAAAAAAATAGAAAAAATGACACCATTTCTAAATACAAAAGGCTGGGATATATATCAGCTTGCAATCAAGTTTATACTATCACAAAAACAAGTGTCTGTAGTATTACCCACTGTTACTGATATTGAAGAAATTGGGACGATCGCAGAAATGTCAGATGGTAATTACTTAACTGAAGGCGAATTAGCATATATGACTGAGCTTTATAACAATAACTTCTATATTGAATCTGTCATTTCTTAAGGGGAAAATTCTAGAAGGATATATACCTGATGGATTGAATTCCGTCTTGATAACCTATACCTGATGTAGTTTCAGGCAGGTTCAAATATCGTTATAAAAATTCTCACAAATTCTAGCTATTAAACATACTATTAAAATTATTCAAATCATTAGCAATGCTACATTTGTATCATTTTAATAGTAACAAAATATCAGCGATGCTCTTCAAAATATTTTACTCGTTCTTTCTTAAATTCCCGCAAGCTAAACAGAATCCTGTAATCTTTGATTCCAACTACTTCTGACATCTCAGCCGCAATTTTTTCTGCCGCTTCAGATGTACGTGCATGAATCATACTAAATAAGTTGAATTGCCAGTCTTGATAAACTGGTCTTCTATAACAGTGACTTACTTGTGGAAAAGATGCCAGTTTGTAGCCGATTTCATCAACATCTTCTTCTCGCACGTTCCATACTATCATCCCATTTCCAAAAAAACCTGCATCACGATGACGTAATATTGCTGCAAACCTTCGCATAACTCCGATCTGCTCATATTCTTTAGCTTTCGCAAAGAGTTCGGTTGTTGTAACGCTGAGGTTTTGTGCTAATACCTTGAACGGTTCTGGAATTATTCTCAGATCTTTTTGCAATTGGCGAATAAAATCCTTGTCACGATCTGTAAGGTCAAATCTCTTTGGATTCAATTTTTTAATCTCATCTGTGGGCTTTGGATTTTCCAGATCTTCACTAACCATGTCAAGCCTGACACCAATTTTGTAAAGTTTTAGAGTAGGTAGCAGCCTGTATTTTATTACACCATCAAGTGAAGCCATCAGATCTAAATCTGCCTTCAGATCCCCGTCTGGAGGAACTGCAAGTGTAAACCACATATTGAATTCATGATTCCTCTCATAATTGTGACTAACACCAGGATGTTTATTAACTTCATGAGCCACGTAATCAAGCTTATCGTTTTCAATTGCAAATGCGATAAGTGCACTTTTGTAGCCTAGTCGCCTAGTGTCAAAAATAGCACTAATTTGTCTGATTAAACCTAGGTCCTTCATATAGGCAATTCTATGTATGATTTCGTCCTCAGTGACATTGTAGCGTTTGGAAATTTCATGAAAAGGCCTCTCAGTAAGAGGAAAAATCCATTGAATCTCATTCAAAAGCTTTTTATCAAGTGTGTCAATCTGCTCGTTTACTTGCATTGATTGTCAGGTTATGATTGTGATACCTCTCATCCATTAAATACTTATCCACATTTTCATTTATATTTTCCATGTATCGTATTCGCTTTTTTATATGTGATTTAGATAAATTGTCTTTCCTACCTATAAGGTAGGCTACGAATTAAAGCCGCTATTCTATTGCAGGCATAACTAATAATTAATATTTTCACAATTTAGTAATCAATCAAGTTTAATGTAGTAATAATGTATACAGCAGATGCACTCTAAAAAGTTATAAAACTCCTATTTTTCAGAGCTAGATAAAAGCGCGGGGAGTGGGATTTGAACCCACGAGTTCTTACGAACATGGGATTAGCAATCCCACGCCCTACCAGGCTAGGCGACCCCCGCCCTATGGCAGTAAAAGTAAAAGATTCTATAGGATTATATTAATTGTAGGTAAATTTAGAGAATATGTGTTTGAATTGAGTCTGACGTGATTTAACGACTATCTGTCATTATAAAAAATTTACAATCTCTTAGTTAAAAAGATTATAAAATAGGTCTACTTCGTTATACTATCTTTGAACCTTAAAGAGTCAAATGAGATATTTCGTAGATCTATAATTAAGGTTTACTTTGAGCCCAAGTTATTAAATATGAACTATCACAGGTCTCTTATTAAACATCCATTCATTCAAGAATACGGCTTAACAGTAGAAGATGTTCTACATTTGTACTTTGATATTATTACAGGAAATGACTACCCTGATGGTGATGAATGGTTTACTATTGAATATGTTATTCCTTTTAATGTAAAGTTGCCTGACAGCTTAAAAGGACCTGACTATTTTACAACTATCTCGATTTCAGAGGGCAAACATTTCTGGCGGCACAGGGAATTAATTCGTTTTAAATACGGTAAATCAAAGAAGCTATCAGAGTCACTGGAGTTTATAGATAAAAAATATCGAGAGCTCAGTAAAATTTTGTATGATTCTTCGATTAGCAGTCAATTATGATTAAAACTATATCAATCTAGTCCACCCCCTGTTATTATTGAAAATATATTGTAAACCTCCATTACTCCTTGCAATATGAGGGCTCCATTTGAAAGTATCTTCGTCATAAGAATATGTGATTTCCTCTATATTGGCAGGTAGCGTCCCAAGCTGCATGGGTAGTATGTCCACTAAATATTCAATTTTCTCAATGCCTATCTCAAATTGCCTATTGCTTTTATTCATTAGTGAAAATATTAGATGAAAATTCATTTCTGGTGTCATTCCAAAAAAGCATATGAATACCTTGACTCCCTTTTTACCCCTCCTCCTCTTAATTTCTTTGATTATACCCTTAATCCTGTACCATCTCTCCATTGTGAGAAATTGGAAGAAAGATTCATTAAATGGGAGCGGAAATCCAATTTCAACCATAGTGACATACTGATTACCATCTATCGCAAGTTGCTCCTCATATATATCAAAGGATGAACTTAGTACGTTATAAATTACCTCGATCTCAAATGGTGCTAATCCATAATAACTAAATTTGGCTACTGTATTTGTATGCACTTGTCAAATTAGATATGCATAAAAATTAAAGCTTTTAGTGGTATGTATGTAGGAGAGAGGTACTATTAATGCTCATCATGATATCCTTTGCCTAAAGTATAGGAATATTAGTAGATTACAATTTCATATCGGACCTGCATATTATTCTTCAATTGCAATAGCACATACTGGAGATCCTGTTGATCCTATTAATTTTAATGGGATAGCAATTAATGTAAACAGTTTTCTATTTATCTTCCCTAAATTGCAAGGTTCTCAATTATTAGAATATTGTTTGATAAGAGAATTTTATTAGTAAAGTCTCTTTAATACTTATGTCTGCTTGGTGCGTCTATTGCAACAGCATTGACTTTTTTCGACTAGGTGTTTTGCAATCAGCTGATATCCAGGATTATCAAACACATATTATCTTTTCAGCCTGTTTTCCTATCCTGTAGAAATTACTATTGCACTTTCATTTTCATTTATTCCCTAGTTAATAATATCTTCATAAGTAATTTGCTGATTGGCTTGCTTTGGAATCCTTAGTAATAACGCATTCCTGCAAAAAATCTATTGACTGCAAATCTGGTCAACATTATCGGCATCGGATATAAAATGAGAAGGCGCGGCTACATGAGTTCGTGTATGAGTGCTTAAGAACCATATACATGATGTCGAATCTTGAGCATCTTATAAAAGAAGGTCGAAACAAGCCTGGAAAGACCTTCAGGTTAGATGCAATTTCTAATGTTAGATCAATCATTACTATGGTGATTGCACTAGATAAATTAAAAATTAGCTATGGTATAAGCACAAAGTAGTAGGAAATATTGTATAAAAATTTACCATTTCATGTCAGATGCATATTCTGACAAATTTAAATGAATTATCCTGTCAATAATCTGCAAAACCATTGGCAATACTATATTATTTTTTGCGATCCTTTTGTGATAGGGCAACGATTAGCATAAAAAATAGATTAATTACTTACAGGAATTATATAATAGTTAAAAACAGTTTAATACCCGCCACGTAAAATAATACTAACCATGCCAACAGCATATGTATTAATTAACTGTGATCTTGGATCAGAGGAGGAGATCATAAAAGAATTGAAAAAATTGTCTGAAGTAATTGAGGTCAGTGGTGTATATGGCGTTTATGATATCGTTGTAAAAATTAAATCAGATACCATGGATAAGCTAAGAGAAATTATTACTTGGCATGTGAGGAGGATTGATAAAGTAAGATCAACCCTGACTATGATTGTAATTGAAGGACAAGGAGAGAAGGGCAAAAAACAACAGTCTTTTTAAAAGTCCATTTCATGATCCTTCTTAACCTTTAATTCATTCCGATAGTTGTTAAACACTTTACACAGCATTGAAATCGTAAATATGACAGATGGAATCAATTTGTTGCTATTACACTACATTGGATTTACTTTATTTTGTTCCCATATAGAATAAAGGTCTAAGCGCTCTATTGGGTATTAGGTTACTATGAACTATGATTTACTTTCCACATTGAGTATTCACAAAATTTCCTAAATTTTAGTTGAATTTTACTTAAGACAGCATAAAATCCTGAGCATAAGAAAAAAGAACAAAAATATATATTCTAAATATTTATTTATTGTAATGTGTATCATTGCCCAAGAAAACTGTATACGGAAAATGTCCTAGATGCAAAACAAAAAGCCTTCTTGAAGTAGTATCAGGCATTCCATCCAAAGAAAAGTTCAAATGCAATCAATGCTATTTCAAATTTGGCATGGCAGATCTATGATCTATGTGTTATCGCCATATTTTGAGATATGATATTGTAAAATATTATGCTCTATTGATTATTGTATCTTAATGATCTTTTGGATATGCTTGAACAATACTTACTATAGTCATATTAATAATCATTATACTTCGAGTCACAGGTAAAGAACCCAACCTTTAGTTGCATTTGATATCAAATATCATCTAGAGAAGACGGTAACTTATAAAATTTAGCTACGCCTCATTTGAGTAATAATGAATCAGAGTAAAAGTTGCAGATAATTGAAATTTGAGAAATAGAAGCTTATAGTATATTATTAGGTCTACAGTGTCTCTGTCATATGTATATCAAATGTATCGACTTTAGTTGATCATCGAATCTGAAGGTAAAAATGAATTCAATTACCAATATCGGTTATGGTACTGGAAAAAATAAAACATCCTGGAAGTTCGCAGAAAATAATGTATGTGGTTATTGTGCAGTATTATAAAATAATCCCAGTCTAGCAAGATATAATCTATTATATTATACTTAGATATAGACTAAGACATGTTGAGTACAGCATATGACGACATTGTTAGTGCTAATGGGTTAAATACTCTAACATTTAACGATCCTTATGCAAAGCTTTGCTTTACTTCCATGCTTGCATCAAAATACCAAAAAGTAATCTACATAGACCTTGATACTGCATTCACAGCATATGTAAGTGCAGGATTATTGCTGAAGAACATGAGCAATTCACCTAATACAATTAAAATTTATCTTCCTAGTGAAGGTCAATTTGAATCATTAATGATGGACATCATCGACTCATTGCCAGATTCTTCAATTGTTATTTTTGATTCTGTAAACAGCTTTTATAATATGTATTACAAAAAAATAGATATTCACTCGGGACATGGCATAAGTAATCTTAACCACTTACTTTCAATTTTTCTTATGCTACTTTTAAAGTATGGTAAATATCTAAACATTCCTATTCTTGTAACGAGCATGATTCGCTACAAAAAGGATAATAAATGGGTTCAATCGCCTGCCAGCAAGAGGCTTCTTCAGAAGAAGAGCATTGTGAAGTTAAATGTATCAATAATAAATGAGAGGGATCTCTCTGTACAGATAATAACACATCCACTTCTAAATTCAAAAACAATTATTTTTCAAAATCAAGGGATTAAACTTTAAAGTCTATTAGCCTAAAACCTAGTATCAAAGCCATTCCTGTGATAGCAAAACCTGATGCTAATAATGCCTCTCGAGTTTTCAGAGTTGTTGCTTTTCCAGATCTGTAAACCAGGAAAACTCCAACCATTCCCATAAATAAAATCATTGTTGTTACAATTGTTTCTCCTATTGTTTGAACTGACCTTGTAGGTAAGATAAATGATGCTGCACCCTGA
>JBKOWU010000023.1:0-8484 GCA_046724555.1 Thermoproteota archaeon
TATTATTATTATTCCTATTACCCACTTTATTTTTATTTTTATTTTGGTTTCCCTTATTTTTATCCAATCTGGAAACCATGCTTAGATAACTTACCATAGGTAACTATATCGTGGTAATTATATATAAATATGATAGTTACCCGTCAGATAGTAAGTTACCATTTGGTAACTATGTTATTAACTATATAAAGGTAACTACACATTAATTCTGCTTGTTAAGAATTGTGAGAGTATTGCTAACGACATAATTAGTAGTAGTAGTAGTAGTAGTAGTAGCAATTACAAATGCATAGCAACAGATATAGTACAAAAGGGGTAGAAAAAATATTACAATTTGCTAGAATGGGAACCTGTTATTGAACCCCCGAATACTTACAATATATAGTAACATGCCCTAATACATTTAATCACATAAAGTAGAGCATTTGCTTTATATGCAAATATTTACTTGGTTTTTTGTCCTAATGTCCAAGAGTATAAAGACTATAGACGATTATGAGCCTCAAACCTTAATTGCTAAAACGCATGATCGTTCCCAATCTATACCAATATTCATTTTATGTGATACGTGTCATTGGGCTGCAACCTATTTTGACAAGAATAGATTATTAAATGAGGGAAGCTGTCCGCGGTGTAACGCTAATAATAATGAACTATCTAGCTTTCCTGTTTTGCCAAATGAATCATTTACTTTTAATTATGATTCTAGACGAGGGGTGGAATTGGAGTTTAAGTCTAGATCCAAATATGCTTTGTGAATATTACTGCTTTTATTGAGAATACACTCCAAAAAGTAAAGGTTTCTATTTTAATAGTAATTGCTCAAATAAAATTTAGGCGCAACACCTATCAATAAAACTTACATTTCAAAGATTTTCTATGCTTCGTGGTTTTAAGATCTTCTCTAGAGTCGAATGTGATCTTGCAGATCTAATACTCTACTGGATCGATAGATTTGAGATGACAGTCTTGAATGCCTATAAGCGACATCATATTTACAGCTTCGAGCAGAAAACCAGATTCCTATAAATTTAATACTCTTTGAGGTCTTGTCAAGCACTCTTAAGCTGATTGAATTATAGAAATACATTCATTATCTTCTTATACATGCCATTCTAATTCGTGTTCTTTCTTTTCCCTTTCAGAGCTGAATTCCAAATTGCAATATTACCATTTAATATATGGAATTAATCTAATAGGAATTGTATTATTGTCGCCATTATTTCTATTTCCATTTTTGTAATTTGACTTATTTTCAGGTGAGATGTTATCCTGTGAGGATTTACTATGAATATCGTATTTGTATTGTTCAACTAAACGATTCAAGGTATATTCCCATCCATGTTTTAAATCTTCAAAATAGTCAGTTTCTGCCACTACTGTTATGTAATCTTCTTTAGTATTTGTAGCTGCAAGAAAAACATTGTTGTTCTCAGATGTTATTGTATTTGGATTTGGTGTTAATCTTATCGCAAATTCGTTTTGATATTTATTAGTCCATAATTGCAACTTGCTGTGTATAATATTTTGTTCGCTTGCTATTGAATTTAATAATCTTTGTTCAGTTTTGTTCTTTCTATCACTTAACTTGGAATTAGTTAGTATGGTATTCGTTTGCTGTCTTTTATCGAGAAATATGTATCCTTTGTCTGCTGTAATATAGACTGTACGTGTTTCGATGTAATGTAATAATTCTCTGTCTAACATTTGCGCTGCAATCCTCCTCAGCTGTTCATGCGAGAGGTTCGTTTGATCTATTATCTTATCTTTTGTGCATCCATTTTTACATAACTCTAATATGTTGGCCATTATTGTATCATATGCATCATCAACGTCTCCTGTTGCTGCCATATGTGCAGATAGAATGTATGTGGAGAATAATAAAACTATAATTATGGCCTATATACCTAAAAAGAAGATAAATATTGTCCAAGTAATCAAAGACAATGCAACTTTAGCAGCATCACCTAGTATAAAGTGATTTTCGACTTTATTCCTCTTAAAGAGCACTTACCTTATCTAAACTATAATATTAGAAATCTAAACAATGGTGGGACATTGGACTTTTCTTATCTAGTAGACACATTTGAAAAAATGGAGCAAACAACTAGCAGACTAATGCTTACAGACCACCTTGTTTCTCTTTTGAAAAAGACACCTCCAAGCGCCATTGATAAAGTTGTGTACTTGATTCAAGGAAAGCTTTATCCTGACTATGAAGGAATAGAGCTTGGTTTAGCAGAAAAAATGGTTCTACGAGCACTATCCCAATCTATTGCCGGTTTAGACATAGGCTCATTATCAAAAGCCTATAGAGAAACCGGCGATCTTGGAGATGCGGCTAGTAAAATTATAAGTGCAAAAAAGAACAAAAACCAAGTATCTCTTTTTCCGTCTGAGAAGATGACCGTAGAACGTTTATACTTGACGTTGGACAAAATATCACGTACTACAGGCCCAGGCTCTCAGGAATTAAAAATAAGACTCGTCAGCAGCCTTCTTAATGATTCAACAGCTAGAGAAGCTCGCTTTGTACTAAAGCTGATCATGGGTAAGCTTCGTCTTGGGATAGCAGATTACACTGTCATGGATGCATTAGCTATTGCGTTCACTGATAGCAAATCAAATCGATCGATTTTGGAAAATGCTTACAATGTCACTAGCGATCTAGGAAATATAGCAAAAATATTAGCTGCAAACGGTATTGAGTCAGTTAAATCACTTCAAATAACTCTGTACAAACCTATTAGACCCATGCTTGCAGAGAGGGTGGGAACAGCTGGAGAGGCTCTTGAGAGAATGACTGGAATAGCAGCTGCAGAATACAAACTAGATGGAGAAAGAATTCAAATACACAAAGGAAAGGAAAGAATAGAACTTTTTTCAAGGCGACTTGAGAAGATTACACATCACTTTCCAGATATTGTTGAAGCGATAGCCAAATCTCTTAAGTCAACAGAAGAGATAATTCTGGAAGGTGAGGTAGTAGCAGTTGATCTTCAGACTTTGGAACTTCTACCATTCCAGGAGCTTATGCATAGAAGAAGAAAACATGGAATACAAGAAGCAATGGAAGAATATCCTGTTGTTCTAAACGTATTTGATGTTCTATACATCAATAGAAACGCTAAGACTTCTCTAACCTATATTAAGAGAAGAGATCTGATTGAAAAAATCATAGTACAACAGCATTCAAAGAACAAGGAATATGACACTAATAATAATAAAATTAGATTGGTCCCGCAGACTGTTGTAAAGAATCCAGAGCAGATCAGCGAATTTATGACTTCTGCCATACAAAGTGGTTGTGAAGGTCTTATGATAAAGCAATTAAATAGCATCTATAGAGCAGGAGCCAGAGAATATGCATGGATAAAATTAAAAAGAGAATACCAAAGTGAACTTGCCGATACGCTAGACTTAGTTATAGTAGGAGCACTTTATGGAAGAGGTCGTAGGGTTGGAAAATACGGAGCGCTTCTGCTCGCTGCCTATGATTCTGCGTCGGATATATTTAGAAGCACCTGTAAGGTAGGAACTGGCTTTACAGATAAGGACCTAGAGGACTTCTATGTAACCCTAGAAAAACATAGGATTGAGCATAAACACGCAAGAGTTGATACTAGAATGGAAATGGATGTATGGTTTGAGCCAAAGATAGTAATTGAGGTCATAGCTTCTGAGGTGACTCTAAGTCCTTCTCATACTGCTGCAATGGCTTCAATCAGACAAAACTATGGATTAGCACTTAGGTTCCCTAAATTCACCGGCAAGGTAAGAGACGATAAAAATCCTGAGGACGCTACAGACGTAAGAGAGCTAATATCTATGTATAAACAACAAATGCAGTGAGTATTATAACTTCATGAGGAGTTAATATTTAATATTTGTATAATACATAGGCTTGCAAAATACTATTGAATGGCTATTTTTAAACTAGAAGCGCATAATACGTCTACATATTGAAGATTTTGCCTAGTAATTCCGGTTAGATCATAGCTATGAAAGTATTTATTAGAAAACTAGGACATAATCAATTTTTGGATTCATTTATACATGAATTTTTGAATAATCCTTTAGTTTTCATTTTTGGTGTGGTCCAAAAATCCTAGTTTTTATCATGATGCGGTAGTGAGCAGTTTTGACAACTAAATGGATGCTATAGTATAAGAAGCATTTTCTGACTATCAGTCTAAGTAAATGTACCTTTGCCGTGGTTTGAACATCTGGGACAATGTGACAATGACGGATTCTCCTAAATAGCAGTTCGGATCTTTTCTGATTTAATAATAAGGTTCAATTAGCACTGCACATGTTTATGAATACAGCCAAGTAGCTGAAATATTTAATGTAAAGTGTGCAAATTTTTCCAATCTACTTTAAACTAAATCATGTAAATTGTAAATCTTGTACGATTGTTGTCAATATTCAATAAGTATGATCAGGCTAAAATGTTCATTATGAATAAATATCTGAGTATAACTGGCATAATCTAGATAGAATTTTTGGAAAATCATGTTACGTGCGAACTGTTGTGGAGTGGTCATAGAATATAATTGATAAGATGGCGGAAAACTGGGAGGAGTCATAACTATAAGTCTTTTAACGTTATTACTGAACTTCTACCTGGTCAAGTTTGAGATGTACTATATAACCTGCAACACCATCAAATAATTAAATCATATTAAGTAAACAATATGTTGATTGTTCTCTATTTTATCTGCGTACTAGCCCAAGCTAATTCTTAGTAGTCATTTAGTTCTTACTAGCTATAAGATGTATACACCATAGGTATGTTACGTGTTTAATAGATACTACTTACTTTCGTATTTCTTAAGAACTTGACTCTACAATCGATGGTAATGTTCACTAATAGAACAATAATGGTGGCTCTGTTTACCATCGCGATAGCCTCATCCCTTATAGCCGTAAGTGGCTTTGTAGGCTCTGCATATGCTGCCACAAAGAAAGAAAAAGTAAAAGAAAACAATGAAAATGAATACGGTACAGTTCCAACTGTGTCTTTAGGTAGAGACAACAAAGGCGACGACAAGCTTCCAGCAGTATTGCGTTCAGATGATAGTTCTGACGATCAAAAATCGAAAAGTACAAATGCTAATGGTCCCAGCGCGGCCACAGGAGACACTACCAGTATCTCTGCAAAGGACTTGAAGAGCTTATCAAAGTGTCAATCTGGAGCTGCAGCAGATGGTGATCTGACGCTAGCCGAAGTAAAGGGCTGTTACAGTCAAGTGTTTTGACTAAAACAATACCAATATCCTAATTTTTTTGATAACAACCACGGAAAATAAAATCTATTTAGAAGATATTCCTGATTTTTCCCTTAAACAATTGGCAGAGAATAAATAATGTATATTATTGTTATTGTGTGTTGACTTTATTATCCTAGCCTATGAGGAAGCAGGTGCAGCTCTTATCAATACATAATCAATAATTTCTTTTTGAGACGAGTCTTTCATCTTCAATGCAGAAATGTATACAATTTTTTCGACCAACCCAATGCGTAAAGACCTTGTATATGAAAATGCGTTTGTTTTAAGTCTTTGTCTTAATACCCACCTATTTTGAACATAGTAGTCAGCACATGGTTCATACACATGATGTCCTATATGTTTAATATCTCGTATCTGAAAACCTTCTGTTATTATTTCTGATTTTATCTTCTCCAAACTATAGTGCTCGGATGCCCACGTAAAATAAAGAATTCTGAGTTTTGCAAGCTGCTGTATCAAAGACTGATTATGAAAGCTTGGACCTAGGACTGGAATGGCGACCACAAGTAATCCTTCGGATGTTAGAACTCTTTTAGATTCCCTTAGAAATTTAGACAGTGGTTTAAAATGTTGTGCTGATTCTAAAGCAATTATTCTATCAACACAATTATCAGCAAAAGGCAATGTAGTTGCAGTCGCATTTACTAATGGCAAGACAATGTTTTTGGATTTAGTTCGTTTGCATACCTCTATATTTGTATTTACAACATAATTATAAAATAAATCAGACCTACTTAGTGGAGTGGTACTATACATAGTTATTTTTTCCATGGCTGCGGTTAACTGCTTAAGATTAATATCTACACAAACAATATCTAAAATTTTGTCGTCATACATATACTTCCAAAGTGCTGCTGGAGCGCAAAACCCACTTCCAAGATCTATTATTTTTGTTGCAGATTGTAAATCAGCGAATTCTCCAACCACTCTGCAGAGTTCTATTTGAGCTGCAAGAGGACTAGTAGTACTTTGATCCCAGTAGCCAAAGTTAAGCATAGTGTTATTATTAACATCTGCTAATGCGATTTGCACAAATGGTGTTATTGAATTATAAAGATTTACTACATCGTTTTCACTTCTTCTATTTATCCATAAAATGGATTTTAAAGAGGCCAGCAGTGAAATCAAAGCTTAGTATTCTTATTATATATAATATGATAATCTTGCTCAGATCAAGTCATTGTATCTTCTGTCTTTACTTTGGCCTTGTTTAAAGTTTCTGAGCTTGGTTTCTCTTGTTCATGATCATTCTCTATCTTCATTTTTTCTAGTGCTTCCTGTCTGTATCTTTTGCCTCTTTTGCAATATCTGTCATATTAGCATTTTACAGCAACATCACTTAATACGAGTTGCTTAGAATCATTATATATTTAATTGTGGTCGTGTACACGGAAATGTAGTATTAATTTATTGTCAGCCAAGAGGAACATACTTAAAACCTCACAGATGGCATATATCCATTATAATAAAAATGAGATAATTATTTATTCTTAAAGATTATTTAATGTGGTATATTCTTTTAAGTAGGTACCTAATTTATGTAATTGTCTTTTATATGAACTCAGTTTATACATTTTACAGGAGCCAATGGGACTGCCATATTTCAACTACAGAGATGCCTTTAGCAATAAGAATGCGCGATTTGAATGAAACTACGTAGACATCGTAGGCGGACCACCAAGGATGGGCCAAACCTGGTCCATATACCTTGATGAGAGTTAGATTCAATAAGTAGTAATGTTTTTTTACATAACTATGTCAGAGAGTATTTATAGCCAGAGTGTCTTGAGCAATGCAATAATTAAGTTAGCAAATGCTTTTAGAGAAGCTGGATATAATCCACCTGGTAAGATAGAAGTTGACTCTCAAACATTTGATAAGCTGTTGGCAGAAGCAATGGAACTATATAATATAGATAGTAAAATAGCAATCATAGAACGTAAATTCTCCATTGCTGATACGATTGCGATAGTTGAAAAAATACACCAATAAGCAATTAAAACAATTGGTAGTTTTCCCTGTACACACCAAACAATCTAACACCTTTTCGTCGGTAAATTAAACTGTCTAATTATTTATTAAAAAATGTAATTTCTATATGGTATATTGAACGAATCTAATTATCAAACATATCAGACAATACAAGATAACGATTAATTAGGGCATACCTTGTCCTTACGCTAAGATTGCGTAGATATCAGTAACAGACAATGTATTATCGATCATAACAGTCATAGCTGTGCCTTGATGGAAGCAAGAGCTCAAGTCCATCTGGTAGTCCTCTTAAATTTTCATGGCTTCAGTTAGCTGGTGACCAAGTCATACCACTTTCAGATCATGATAAGACCAAGACTACATTCATAGCCCCTTCTGTAACAGATATTACAATATTGACATTTCAATTAATAGTAAATGATAGAAGTGCTATGTGCTAGAAGGTACAGAAAATCTATGGCCTTGCGACTCCCGAGGATGTAACCCAATTTGACCATTGAATATTTGAATAGTTTGAAAGTTTAGAGCCTTGGTAACATTTGTGGTCAAAAGAGGAATAATAAGTCCAGAACTTAGGATAATTATTACACCTATTTTCCAGTACATGAGAGAACTTGAATTATCATATTAATAAATTTCCTTATTTTTAAAAGAAGAAGGAACTATATCTTTTGCTTTAATGGCATATTCTATATTGTATCCTGTAAATCCAGGATTAGTATAAGTTTCCTGTCAATGCTTAAGAGTATACTGGTAGCAGACAGAGTATGCCTCCTATCGTAGGGGAATACAAGATTTGGAGGGTCTCTGTCTAGCTTCAAAAATTAAGTTGCAGTGTTAATAAATAATAGCTATTGGTCTGGACAGGGAGAGGGCAAAGTACAAAGTATATTAAAAATCTTGTTTTAGTTATATGCTAGAAAATGTATGACAACAACAACATCAGTAGGCGAAATAATGACCAAAAAGCTCGAAACTATTGCAATATCAAATTCAGCTCAAGAAGCAGCAAAGAAGATGAGAGACAAGAACGTAAGTTCATTACTAGTAATTGATAATAACAATAACAATAGTAAACCAATAGGAATAGTGACTGAACGAGACTTGGTAAGAAAGGTATGTGTTAATGATGCAAGTAGCAAACATACCATAATACAAGATGTAACGTCTTCTCCTTTGATTACTATTGATGCCA
>JBKOWU010000122.1:0-2269 GCA_046724555.1 Thermoproteota archaeon
ACTTGCCTCTGAACTTGATCGTCAGATCTATACTTTGTACTGGCTTGCAATATATGGAATTTTTCTTGGCCACTCTACTATGTTTATGTGGCCTACTGGGGATAGAGAATTATTTATTGATCTTATGGATGCTCTGACTGGCGCAAGAGTAACACATGCATTTAATATACCTGGTGGAGTTAGAAATGATATTCCTGATGGTTTCAAGGATAAATGCCTTAGAAATATTGCATATTTTGAAAAGAGATTAAAAGAGTATGAGGACATATTCTACAATAATCCTCTTTTTAGACAAAGGACTGAGAGCGTAGGAATTCTTACTAAGGAAGATGCAATCAAACTAGGCGTTACGGGATCTGTGTTACGCGCATCAGGTGTACCATATGATGTACGAAAAGCTGAACCATACGACATCTATAATGAAATGGATTTTAAGGTTCAATATATGAAAAGCGGTGATTCATTTGCAAGGTCATACGTTCCCTTTTTGGATATGAAAGAATCTTGTCACATCATGAGGCAATTGCTAGATAAAATGCCTGATTCTGGAGAAGTAAGAGCAAAACTGCAACCAAATCCAAAAGGTGCGCCTGGTGAAGCTTATAGGAGGGTAGAATCGGGCAGAGGTGCTCTCGGTTATTACATTGTTAGTGACGGTACTCCAAAGCCTTATAGGGTGAAGATATCTGTTGGTTCATTTAGAAACATGATAGCGCTGCCACATTTGCTAGTTGGCTCAAAATTAGCAGATATGCCATCAGTATACTGGTCATTGAACTATTGGCCTGTGGAGGCTGACAGATAATAGCATGGCAACTGCTCCACAAGGATTTCGTTTCGGAAATTTTATTGGTAGTCTTATTTGGCTTGTTCTCTGGATTATTATTATAGTTTCGCTTATAGCTTTACCTCTAATTTTCATCATACTATTCTATGTACCACTTCCACCTGTAAATGGTGATGTTCTTACACCGTATCTGTTTCTGTCTATGATGGTAGACCCTACACGTACCTTGCCTATTGTCCACTTCATAATTCACACTGAACTATTTAGGATAGCCGTATTCCCAGGCTTTTCATTTGCAGCATTGATGGCTGCCGTTACAATTTTTGTTGAACGCAAATTTCTAGCTAAAATGCAGCTGAGAGTAGGTCCACTTTACTGCGGTAAAGTTGAAGGAATTTTGCAGTTGCTAGCAGATGGCTTGAAGCTAGTATCAAAGGAAATCATAATTCCATCCGGGTCAGACAAGCCAATTTTCTGGGCAGCTCCTATTGCATATGTTGCAACGGCTGCCGCTGTAGTTGTATTAATACCTGCTGCACCTGGCTGGGTGGGTGCAAATATCGACGTCGGTCTTATAGCAGTATTTGCAATTCTCGGGTTCTTTCCTCTAATTGCGCTGCTATTTTCGTGGGCAAGCAATAGTAAATATCCATTCATTGGTGGATTGCGTGCTCTGCATCAAATGATTGCTTTTGAAATTCCTTTCTTTCTCTCTGCACTTTCTGTTGTACTTTTGGCTGGCTCGCTTAATCTGACTGATATTGCAGAAGCACAGCAACCATACTGGTTTATTTTCTTCCTTCCAATCAGTGCTTTTGTATTCTTTATTTCTTCACTAGCAGAGCTGGAACGAATTCCATTTGACCTGCCTGAGGCAGAAAGTGAAATCGTTGCAGGATGGCTAACTGAAACATCGGGTATGATTTACGGTCTGATACAGCTTGGCTCATACATAAAAGTATATGCTCTCTCTGCACTATTTGTTGTATTATTCCTTGGCGGCTGGGCAGGACCCCAAATATTTCCAAAAGAATTAATGCCTGCAGCTCATGCTACGACTGCACCTCCTATACTTCAACTGCTAACATTGCAAGGCGTTTTTAATGGTGTCACAGCAAGTGCAATATTTTGGTTTGCAATAAAGACATTTGGTATAATCATGATAATGTTATTCATAAGAGGTATTAATCCTAGAATAAGAATAGACATTCTACTTCACACAGGATGGTATAAATTAATAGTCTTGACGTTCATAAACATGTTTATAGCATTAGCTTTAATTTATGGTGGCATACTGGGACCTGGAGGACTGCTGACTGCACATTGAAAAGAATACCAAGCACGGCTGCAACATCATCAGCATCTGGAATGCTAAAGTCTATAGAGTCAGGCTCCAAACACCTTTTAATCAAGAGGTTTACTCTACGCTATCCTGACCAAAAGCTCAAGTTTACTGGAGATGGTTATCAGTTTGATCCTAAG
>JBKOWU010000006.1:0-8174 GCA_046724555.1 Thermoproteota archaeon
TTTCTGAATTATGTCGAATGATAGAAGATTCTATTCACAATGCAAAATATCCTTTAGAAGATCAACAACAACATCTTGCAAAGTATGTTTGTGTGATTAATGAATCAGGTTCTGAAGATATAAAAAATGAAGATATAAAAATAAAAGTAAGAATAGAAAATCTATATACCATTAACAATTATGTGCCTAATATAGAACATCTACCAGGAATAATAGAGATCGATGTTTTAGATTCTTTTAAGATGTTATGTAGACGTAATGCAAGAATACAAAGAGCAAGTCAACAGGGAGATAGCCGTATGAAAAATATAAAAATGTCAACTAAGGGCTATCTAAAAACAGAATAATGAAGCAATTAGGAAAATCTATAATATTATAAGCATTTTTAAAAAGAAGTTCTTTCTAGTTCGTTACAATCGATTGTCTAAATCTTTATGATCAGGTGATCTCTATGGTAGTTCCTTTTTGCTTTTTTAATCTTGTAGCATTCTGCTTTGGAAGCTCAATGTGTAATAGCCCACTACTCAACTTAGCTCTAACTTTAGAAGACACTATCTCTTCTGGCATGGGAATGCTCCGATAGAACATACTGCATGAACGTTCATTGTATACGTACCTCTTTCTTCTGTCTTCTGATGCTTCTTCTGTTGTTTGTTCACCGGAGATTTCGACTGAGTCGTTAGTTGCTATTACTTTTATCTTTTCCTTTTCAATTCCCGGTACCTCTACTTTTAACTCATAGCTGTCTTCTTTATCAACCATGTCAAAGATTGGCATTCTTTGGACCATTTCACGATCATCAACGTCATCTTCGCTTACCGGCGTAAATGGAAAACCTGGGCCAAATAGAGATGGCTGTGATACAGATGACCAAGGCATCATCATATCCTCGATATTCTTTCTAAAATTTCCAAATATATCATCCATCCGCCTGGTTTGCAAAGTTCTCTGAGATGCTATTGCTCTTTTGCCATCATTTTGAGCTCGACCCGCATTACTACCGCTGCCCCTTCTTTCAAAATCACGAAGCCTTGGTTTATATGCTCTTATGCCCTCTCTTCTACTTCTACCAGTCTTGGATTTCCTAGAAGATGATGAAGACATGTTTTATATCACATAATAGTAATGGCAAACAGTGGTATATGAGTTTTAAACTAAATAATTGAATCAGATAACAATTGAACCTATGCAATTCAAATCCCCTATCATATTCACAGCAATACCTCTAGGACAATAATGACGGCTAACCTAATACCTTCAAAATTTGTTAGTGAGGTCTTGATCTTACGATATGAAATAAGACCCAATACAATTATAGGGTCTTCCTAATTATCATATAAAAGTTCTAAATTTTAAGTATGCTAATCTGTAATATGAAAGTGATTCTTGTTTTGGGAATGACACTAATACTAATGTTAGGAATTGTTTGCACAAACGCTGGTCGATTGGCATAATGCGGAAACTGGTACAACATCTGGGAATGTAACCTAGTGCTAGAGTAGTGTTTCGATTGCAAGAAATATTTACCCGCGAAGAGCTTCAAAGATACTCTAAAAAATTTCTTTGCGGTCTGTATATAATGGCTCATGGCAATATGAATAATAGCATGAGAGCCTTTGACGTCTTTTTCAAGAATGTTAGTCCAGAAGCATATGAAAGGCCGTCATTTGGATATCAAGCGACCAACGAGATCGTCCAAAACCTTATACAAGAGGGGTTTATCGAAAGAGACACTGTAGAATTAATTAAATTAACCTACAAAGCACTCGATAAATGCAGAGAAGACTGTCATTGATGATAATTACAAAATGCCACACGGCTGTTAAAACATTATTCGATCCGAACTTTTGTCATATTAACTACTGCTTAGTACGGCTTCCCCCCTATGCTTAGTTCCTATTTCATAAGCATCAGAGACATCTTTGATAAAGATCATACCATGCGGCTCGTTTTCAGTATGCTGGCTAAGAGTGTCTGATATATCGTCAACTATCTGCTTCACTGCTGAGTCAAGCACAATTGTTTCAATTTTTGTTCTCTTAACATATTCAGGGGTAACAGTCCTACCTGTCATATACGATCGTACTACTTCCGGTATAGCATCTCGTTTTGTTCTACCAGCACCATTTATATCATAGAAGCTTATGCCACCCACACGGTTTTTTTTCAAAATTTCAGTAACCTGGGCAAGATCGTCTGTACGAACAAAGATGGATATTTCTTTCATATGGGATCATGTTTACCCAATTAGATAAGTTTTTCTTCAATCATTAAATATTTTAGCAGAACATAATTTTAGGTGATATACGGCTAGTACCAACCTACCACCTCCCAAGAGGAGATAATATACTATATCCAAGAAGAATAGTGAACAAAAAACGAGTTGTTTAATCATCAGAAGTTCTTTTGCACAAGTTGTCAACAATATGTAAATAAAGTTAGTAATTGTTCGGCCAATTGATATCAATCATAAAAGCAAGGTGCGAATTTAATATTGTAGGGTAGTCCATTACTATGACACTTTAAGCGATTGATTTGTCATTATAAGAATGCAAAACATATTCAGACAGTTTGCCTTTGACGCCTTCTTAATTGTACACGGTATTGAAAGTAGTTTATAACATAATCAGAAATATACAAACATATAATCATATTTTATTTTTGATTTCTAACCTTTTGTTCGGACATCAATCAATTTGGAGAAGTTAGAGTAAACTACTTTGCATGCATTTTTTAGCTCTTCAATATTCCTGCTTTCATTATACAAGGTAATACCCCTTCGGTCTATAAGTTCTCTACCTATCTCTTCATGGTATTCTTGCAACCATCTGTGTATCATTTCGCCATCCACCTCTAAATGGAATTGAATGCCAACTGCGCTTCCAAAACTAAATGCTTGTGGATACAATGGTGAAGAAGCCATGATGTTAGCTGTCTCAGGAAGGTCATAAGTATCGCCATGCCACTGAAAAACACACAGAGTCTTATGTTTAATACCATTAAACAGACTTTTACGCCCATTTGGGGTAAGAGTGACTTCAGACCATCCGATTTCCTTTTTTGGACCTTTGTGAACCCTTCCTCCAATAGCCTGTGCGATCAATTGGGACCCCAAACAAATCCCAAGAACAGGAACTTCTTTTCTTATTGCATTTCTTATTAATTCCTGTTCTCTGGCAAGATAGCTTAAATTATCATATGCAGACATAGGACCACCTAGAATTACTATTGCATTGTATTGGCCAGAATTAAGTGGCACCTGGTCCTCTTGAGCATTAACTTCTTCAATTTGGAAACCAGCCGAACGAAATAACGGTTCCAATGTGCCAAGCGTTTCAACGTTGATGTTCCGAATTGAAAGTATTTTTTTGCTCAATATTAGTACTCTTATTTAAGATATAGGAGATATTAAATAAAAATTATTTGTAGTGTATATTTACGAATCTAATCGTCTGTCCGCTAGTTACTAATTCTTCTTCTCTTACTTCGGTTTCCTCTTGCTCTTTAAGCGAATCGATCGTACAAAATACTCATCCACAATCTTCGGTAGTATCGTTCGCTAGAGGACATGTAGTTGCTCTAAACTCATAGCTAGATTTATTCCAAACAAGACCATTATAATGGCATGCAGTTGTTAAATTAAGTTCAAAGTGAATTCCAGCCATATGTCAAAGATAATTTGATTATTAACTCCATTTAACAGAGTATTCATTATACTATTGTGCTAAATATCTCATCAAAATATCTTTCGCGATTTAGCCATCCAGCCCTTTATTTCTGGAAACCATACCTATTTCTTCCCAACAGGGGAGTAAGTTATAAGTACTGCAAATAGTATTTTGTCTTATGGAATTTGTTGATGCGAGTATTGTTGAGCAAATCGAAATGAAAATGATACATCCATCACAATTTGCTATTCGAGACAAGTTTCATAAAGACACTCCAGATGATAATGCCTTAGTAAATAGTATTAGGGAGCATGGTTTGCTCCAACCTATTCTAATACGCCCGTTCGGCCAGAGCTTCGAAATAGTAGCAGGGCATAGAAGGTTTCAAGCCTGTAGATCTCTTAGATGGCGTTCTATGCCATGCAGAATTCGTGAATTTTCAGACAAACAAGCGTACGAACTACAATTGACAGAAAATATCCAACGCAAATCAATGGACCCAATTGAAGAAGCAGAAGCATTTAGAAGGTATGTAATAGATTTCGGATGGGGAGGTGTCAGTGAGCTGGCAAGGAAGTTAGGTATGAGTGAAGAATATATATCACACAGAATTCAGCTCCTAAAGTTACCTGATGAAATTAAACAGCAAATTCTCTGCCAGCGACTAAATGTTAGTCAAGCGATAGAACTGTCAAATATACCTGCACAAACACAATCAGAAATAATAAGCCAGGTCATAAGGAATAACCTTACTGTAAGACAGATCAGGGAAGTAAAATCGATTCTGAAACAGGAGGGACGATGTAGTTGCGAGAATGATTACGCTAAAGGCATATCGAAATCAGTTCATGTAGTCCGTGTTACAAAGAAGACTGCTTTGGCTTTAAAGATTACTCTTGCTCGATTAGACGGCTTAATAGATGAAATTCATAGAAGCATTGAGCCAGAGGATAGACTCGAAATTATCAATTTTCTGATGGCATCACGATTGAAAATCCACAATATGATAGACGATACTATACGTTTCAAAAATGCATATTTAAAATCCATGAAATGATAAATAATCCTTGCGCAATATACATATGCATTACAGCAGCCGGTCATATCTATACTACATATCAGATTTTTCCTATGTATTCTTGATGTTAGTATTGATTACAACATATTTAACCTAATCATTGAATTCCCAGTTCTTGAATCTGGATACACATAAGTGATCAAATGGTCGACAAGATGTAAACTGAGGCCTTTTGAAAAAAAGCATGGGAAAATCAAGTACATGTTTCCACAAATTCAGATATTATTTTTCATGCTAGTTGGCCTTTCACACAAAGATATACTGCTATATTAATAAACAGATATGTCCTAAAAATCGTTAAAGAATACTTATTCAAAAACAAATTTCATGGCATCTGCGGTTTATTCTACAGGGAACCCCGCCTTAGACTTCTTCTTCACATTGTTCAATGGAATTGCTGAAGTCCCATTGTTTAGTTCTCCGATCACAGGAATTTTGATATTAGCAGGTGTATTTTTGGCATCTAGAAAGGCTGGTGCAATGATGGTCTTATCAGGATTAATAGGAGCTGGAATGGCCATCCTATTTGGTGCACCATACGGGCTTGTTACGTTTGGTCTGTTTGGTTACAACTCCATTTTGACAGGCATGGCATTTTGGTCTGGTCCTTTCGTAAAAGCAAACAAAGCTACATTCTTCATATCAGTTTTCGGCGCCGCTGTCACTGCAGTCACTTGGATGGCGTTCTCCCATCTTATGGGCGACCTCTTTGTATTGAATGGGACAAAGGCTTCGTGGGCAATTCCTGGATTTACATCGTCCTTCATTTTTACAACCTGGGCCATGATGTATGCGAGCAAAAGGTACGGACATGACATTTGGCCTGCACCGCCACCTCCTCCAAAAGAAGAAATGATTCCAAATAGCGGTAATCCGACTCCAGATGACGGCTTTAGATGGACTGCGAAGGAATTCATTATAGCCACTCTAAAGGGTGTATCCCAAGTCACTTTTGTTGAAAACTGGAAGACAGGTATTTTCTGGGTCGTAGGTCTAACCCTTTCATTTGAGCTGGCACCTCTTATTGCTGGACAGGCTAGGCCATGGTTTACAAACGGATACACGTCCCAATGGAATGAATTTTCGCCTCTATTTTTAGCAGGATTGATGGCTCTTATAGGATCAGCAATAGGAGCTGCCTTGGCAATTCTTACAAAATTACCGACAGCGGAGATTAGATTAGGGTTGCATGGATTCAACCAGGTACTTGTAATGATAGCTCTTACTAGCTTCGTTCCGCTAACTCCGCAATCATTCATGATGGCCATTTTAGCCACTGTTGCATGTTCGGTAATTGTGATGCCGGCTCTGCAAAGGTTTTTTGGAATGTGGGGGTTGCCGGCTCTGACAGGACCATTTGTCTTTACAGCATGGGTATTTCTACTAGGAATCTCTGGTTTTTCCCATATCCCAGCAGGAATTGGCTGGTCACGACCAGCACCATAACCAAAGGGGAGGCTACACAAAAGCATGCTCAGCATTCGCAGGTTTCTTTTTTTCTAATATGAATATTTTTCTTGAGCAGAGTATGAATTTCGAAGAGAGATTTACATCTATAAATCCCACACCAACGTAATACATGTGTGTATTATTTATGCAACTAGAGGATTTCGAGCGATTCTTAATATTTGCAGGAGATCATTCATTACAAGCCAAATCAGACGTTGAAAAGATCAAGACTTTTATGTCTTGGTGCCAGCGGGGTGGTTTTGAGGAAGTAATTGTTAGATTAAGTTCAGAGAATAAAGGTGGCTGGGGAAACAATTTTTTGCTTGATTTTACCACTCATAGAATAATAATTAGCAAGAAAAAATTTATCAGAAAATTTGTGGATGTGGGGTATATCGCAGGAATGGCACCTTTTCCATATATGCTAATATCAAAACAAAATTTGAAACTGTCTGATTTAAAAGAGCGTCCAATAATTATAGATCCCGAATCCAACCTTAAGAAAGGTAGCCCCTCGAATTTCTTTATTCCTTATTCAGAAATACAAGAAATTATTATTCGAAAGGGGATAGACAGTGTAGTTACAAACATGCTTGGTAGTATGATAACAACAAATTTTCTTACAATTAATACATTAAATAATATCCATGATTACAGGCTTCCCGTAAGTAAAAATGGAACATTTGAAGCAATTCACTATTGGCTATCCACCGTCGTTCCTGCGAGAGTTCTAGTCAATTAGATTTGTATCAGACTAGCCGACGTCGGCAAAGTATTATATAGTAAGAGATATAGACATCTAATATAGTCATTTATATAAATTAGCAATTCTAAATTTAAAATAATTCAAACCAATAGTATAGTTTGAGGTATAAAGACCAATATGATGTTAGCACCAAGAGAAATAGACAAAATGATGATTTGGACGGCCGCACAGATAGCAGAAGGGCGAAGGAAAAAGGGAGTAAAATTGAATTATCCTGAGACGGTTGCTTACATTGCCAATTATGTTGTAGAAGGGGCTCGTGAGGGAAAGAGCGTAGCCGAGCTCATGAAATCTGCAAGGGAACTATTAACGAAAAAGGACGTGATGCCTGGGGTAGCAGAGCTTATACACACGGTACAGGTGGAGAGTACATTTCCGGATGGCACTAAGTTAGTGACAGTGCATGATCCAGTTCAATAGGTGATTAATGATGGTAATCAAATCAACTAAAAAATCATCAAAAAAAAGGAGATCAGAGGAAGGAGGTATGATAACATGACACCAGGGGAATATATCCTATCTTCAGAACCTGTCATTTGTAACGCTAATAGGAAAACTGTTAAGATCACTGTCAAGAATACCGGGGACAGGCCTTGCCAAATTGGTTCACATACCCACTTCTTTGAGGTAAATAAAGCATTAGATTTTCCAAGGGAAAAGTCCTATGGATATAGGCTAAATATTCCAGCTGGGACATCGATAAGATTTGAACCGGGCGATTCAAAAGAAATAGAGCTTTGCGAGTTAGGAGGTAGTCGAATAGTTTATGGCTTCAATGGTTTGACAATGGGTGGCGTAAAATCGTCAGTCGGTAAAAACGCAGCTATGCAGAGGGCCAGGGACCAAGGCTTCAGAGGAGCATAAGAGGAGTAGGTGAAAAACAAAAATGGTTCTTAAATTAACACGCAAGCAATATACAGACTTATTTGGACCTACATCAGGTGACAAAGTCAGACTTGGCGATACTGATCTAACTATAGAGATAGAAAAGGATCTCCTAACTCTAGGAGATGAATGTGTGTTTGGTGGAGGAAAGACAATAAGAGATGGACTGGCACAAACACCAGGAGCTACTAATGCAAATGGTGCACTTGATTTTCTTATAACAAATGCAGTTGTTTTAGATCCTGTGCTTGGAATAGTAAAAGGCGACATCGGTATAAAGGATGGCAAAATTGCGGGAGTCGGAAAGGCAGGTAATCCGTACACAATG
>JBKOWU010000022.1:0-9837 GCA_046724555.1 Thermoproteota archaeon
AAGACTTTATGATAGACATTACATTTTAGTATATCCCTTTTTAACTATAATTGTCGATGGATCAAAGGATTGAGTACGCTGGTAAAGTGTATCTCTATAGTAGTGGTATGTCAAAAGACATAGTGAGCCTTAGCAAACAAAAATTATCAGAGTGTGGAGTGAATGAAAAAGATATTATTGTTATCGGCGTACCGGAGGGAGTTCCAGAAGGGTCTATTATGGTAACAATTTGGCCTCACTATCTTTCTGTGGCAAAAGTAAAACGAGTCAGAGAAGGATCGATATATGCTCCACAGCTATTTAATATAAATCTTTGAGATTAAATTGCAGGTTTATTTTGAAAGTCTTAAATTGTCTTAGCATATATCTGTAAACGTGAACTCGACATTCTTTTGTAAGCGAGGACGACACGGTGAGTGTCCGGGTGAATGGCCAGTATCAGATCCAACCCGATCCATTCCAGATTGTTCATTTGACATCAAAATGGTAAAATGCAATTGTGAGTGTCATTGTGTCACTAGATAAAGTGAATATTAGAGATATAGTATTGTCGGCATTGCCTGCCGTGTCTTGACATACTTGGAAATTATTAATTGGATCTAGATGATGCACCTAACGGGGATAGCGTTCTAGGGAGAAATACATAGCATTGAAGCGTATGATAAGAAATATTTATCTGTATTACGGATGACAAAATTTGCAATCTTTAATTAACTGTCGTGTTTGGTCGGTTATTATATAGTAAATTGGTTTGGCTATGACAAGAAAATTTAAGAGTCACTTTTTATTGTAACAAGTATTGCAAACCGTCGATTGCAAAAAGAGAGTTTGCGCATTTTGCGAAACTAGAATATCAGATGAAAAAAGTATATGTTATAAATGCCTGGAAAATTACAAAGTTACATTATGCGACCTTAGAGAAGACGATGGCTGTGGCTGTGATAGGGTCGGTGCAAAAACTACTAGCGAATATATCTTGCAGTGTTATCTAAATTATAACATAACATTTGGTTCATCACATTGGATTTGGAAAAAGAGTATGATGCATAACAAATACCAATACAAATGCTGAAACTATCTTTTAGCATTGATAATGTGTGATATATAATAATGGAAGCAAGACACATTATATGTGTAGCCAAAGTGTAATGAGGGTCAGATATTGGTATAACTAATCACATTTTTCTAAAAGAAAAATCATCCAGCCACCACATCATCATACCCTGACTCTATCTGATTCCTATTCTCTCCATTAAATTTTTAGCCTTTGTCTGCACCTCTGGGTTAACATTGACTATAACCATCCCTTCTAAGGGTTGACCGTACAAAACAAATGTTTGCTGCGGTGCAATAGTAATAATTGGCAGTGCCAACATATCCTCTTCCCCATCCACTATTACTTTGACAGGGCATGGCATGTTAAAAGCCTGACACAATACGAAGAACGCCTCTTTGGAGACCGATCCTGGTGGATTACTACAATGTAATTCTTTAGCCGCCGTAATCTTTGAATGTAGGCCATGATTACGCTTCACCCGCCTTTCTACTCCGTCAACGACCAAGATATCAGGGGTGATATCAAAAGAAAGAAGACGATCCGTTGTGGAATCACCCACTGAAACCACACGTTTAGCATTTTTTAAAATGCTTTTTATCTTTCCCTTCGTTATGTATTTATCATGAATGAGGACGCCAAAAGGGTTCTTTAAGAGATGTATGTCTTCAGGACTGAGTGGCATTCTGCTGTACATTGGCCTCTCTAGATGGAACGCTCGATTCAGGTTGAGAGGGTACTTTGTTTTCCTGTTCCATCATCTGTGCTGCGAGGATGCTAATTCTCCCAGCTATGGTCTTGGCGACTTTGCTGAACGTAAGTGATTGCATCGAATTAGGTTCATAGACCGTAACCGGTGTTCCCGTGTCACTCCCTTCCATTATTTGCGGATGAAGAGGGATTTCGCCAATGAAAGGTACGTTGAATTGTTCGCTAACTTTTTGTGCTCCTCCTTTACCAAAGATTTGTACACGCGCATTACAATGTGGGCATTCTAGATAGCTCATATTTTCTACAACACCCACAATAGGTACATTTAACTTATTGAACATGCCCACTGCCTTCACAGCTACATTCATCGCAATATCTTGTGGAGTTGTTATCACTAATATGCCAGTAATTGGAATTGTTTGCGCTATTGTGAGCGGTGCATCTCCTGTACCTGGCGGTAAATCTATTATTAAATAATCAAGATCACCCCAATTAACATCTGTCAGAAATTGTTTGACTATTCCTGAAACAATTGGACCTCTGTAAATTCCTGCCTGCTGAGACTGTTCATAGAAAAATCCCATTGATATCACTTTGATACCCTGAGAAACTGGAGGCTGAATCTTATTGTTAATCACTTCCGGAGATGTTTTTAGACCAAGCATTAAGGGAACACTAGGTCCATAAATGTCTGCATCAAGTAGCCCTACCTTGGCTCCTGTTTTTGCCAATGCTATTGCCAAGTTTACCGACACGGTTGTCTTGCCCACGCCGCCTTTTCCGCTAGCAACTGCCAAAATATTTTTAACTCCAGGTAATAACTCGTCTACTGAGATAGCCCTACCCTCCATCACTCTTGCTGTAACCTTTAAGTCCAGTTCTTTAACGCCTAGGTTTGCAATTGCGTTTCGAACGTCCTGTTCGATATCACTGTTGAAAGGACATGCAGGAGTTGTAAGCTCGAGATTAAAACTAACCTTCCCGTTGTTAATATTCAAATCCTTTACCATGCCCATGGATACTATATCTTTATGAAGTTCAGGATCCACCACATTTCTTAAGGAGGAGAGAACTTGATCAACAGAAACCATCTTAATAAAATTCTGTCTGCATACTATTTAAACTGTTCACGGAACGCGTTCGAGTAACCTATTGTTCCGGCCGTTCAAATCATGTTATTTAGCTAATACCCAGAGGGGTCAATACATTCTCTTTATAGGTTATATGCAAAAATTAGGTTATGGAAAGATACTTTTAACGTCCTGGTACCTTTTTCTCAAAGTTACTATACTTGTGTCCCCTGCTACAGCTATTTGAGCCTGGCTAACCTTTTCATTTTCCTTCAGGCATGCTGCATATAGCACAGCAACAGCTAGAGCATTCGGGTCCTTGCCGTGGGATATGGGATTTTCTTTGATGGCAGTCAACATTTCGAGAGCCCTTCTATATGTCTTTTCACTTACCTTAGCTTTGCTTGCTATTTTGGCAAGATATACGTTAGAATCTAGTACAGGCAAATGAAGTTTTAGGAATCTTACAAGTAATCTATAACATTTACCAGCAAATATTGAATCTGTATTCGCAGTTTGTGCTATCTCATCAAGAGTCCTTGGAACATTTAGCTCTCTGCATGCTGCATAAACAGACGCAACAACTAGAGCACGAATTGATCTCCCCTTAATAATTCTTCTATCAAGTGCTTTGCGGTAATTATAAGCAGATTTTTCTATAAGTGCATCATTTAATGAAAGTTTGTCTTTTATAGTGCTCAGAATTGCAAAGGCATTTTTTAGGTTTCGATGGTAACTTCTGTTATTGCTCGAAATCTTGTTCCAACGTCTCATTCTCTGAACTTTACTCATCTGTTCAGGGCTAATCGCTGCACCGTTAGCGTCAACATTAGAATACGAGATGAATGTAGATAGCCCCATGTCATGAAATGCCAAAGATGTCGGCATTCCAGTCCTGCTCTTGCTTTCGATATCCCCTCCTGAGTGAACTCTCCATTCGGGTCCCATTGATTCTGTATTATCGTGCACTACCATTCCACAGGAACTACATACGGTTTCGCTTGTCTCGGCATCGAACACTAAAGCTTTACTATCACATAGCGAACATATTTCATTACCAATATTTATCTGCGAAGATTCTTGATGTATATGTTTCAAGGTGCATTTACATATGGCGAACTAAATATAGATAACATGTCTACAATAAATTAAATTGTCCATTCTTTAGTACATTTAAACACAAAGAATTCCTTTAGAACACTTATAATTACTTTATATTACCTTGTCGTTAATCTAATCGCAGTGTAGTCAGATGCCAGAAGGTTTAACCACAGATGCCCGTTCTGCAACGGTGACCAGGTCATTCCGATTTGATAGTGAGATGTCAAGAATTTTAGATGAAGAAGCGGAACGAATGGGCATTTCCGTCAACGCATTGGTAGGAATTATCCTTAAGAGATACAGTGAATTTACCAGATATTTATCTAAAATAGACATGGTGGTACTGAATCGTGAACTGATAATATCTTTGCTTGAAGCGAAAGATGAGGAATACTTATACAAATTAGGCACAAAACTTGGTGGAACAGTATCAGTAGATACAATAATGTTCTGGAAAAAGGACCTCAGTGAAGAATCTGTGTTAGAATATATCGAGAAAATCATTTGTTTGTATGGTCACTTGGGCACATTTGACGAGGTTTCCCACATGGAGAGCAGAACCATTGTTATAAGGCACAGATTAGGACGAAAGGGGTCCAAATTTTTCGAAGGATACTTGAGATCGACTTTGAAAAATACAGTTAGGAAAGATGCTGTATTTGATGTGACAGACTCTTCAATTAAATTCGAAATAAGCAGTTCTGCTAACAGTTCGCAATTAAAGTAAGTAATCAAAAAGTTCATAAATTGATATTTGTATCCAGAATACGTTATATCTGTTATGTTTGCTAGAGTACGCATGAGCGATGTAGTCAGAATTCCTCCCAACAGATTGACGAACTCGCTGAAGGACACGGCTATTGGAATCCTGAAGGAAAAATACGAGAGCATGATCAGCCCTGATCTGGGGTATGTTATAATGATAATCGATGCCAACGCAAGCTCCGTAGGTAAGCTAGTTGCAGGCGATGGCGCAACTTATCACAAAGTTACTTTCGAAGCATTGACATTCTACCCTAAATTACAGGAGGTAGTCGAAGGCGAAGTCGTGGAAGTTACAGAGTTTGGGGCATTCGTCAGGATCGGACCGACTGATGCTTTGCTACATCTATCCCAGATAGCAGACGACTATTTAAAAAGTGACGTTAAACAAGGAGTCATTATAGCTAATCAAAGTGCAAGATCCCTCAAGATCGGCACAAGAATACGCGCAAGAGTAACTGCCGTGAGCTTAGGTAAGGGAGCAGCCATGGGAAAGATTGGTATAACGTGTAGACAACCATTTCTTGGTGCTACGGAATGGATAGAGCAGGAGATAAAGAAGGCAAAACAGCCTCCAGCGCCTGCAACCACTAAGAAAGGGGGAGGAGGCAAGTAAGTGGCTAGAGAAGTAGCATGCAAGAAATGCAAGGCTATTACTACAGGAAAAGTGTGTCCTGTTTGTAAATCTACCGACCTTACAACTAATTGGTCGGGCATAGTAGTTATATTTGATCCTTTAAAATCTCAAATAGCTGCAACTCTTGATATATCTGTCCCACACAAGTATGCCGTTAAGGTTTCATAAAGTAAGAAATGACAGACTTGAATGCATATCTTAATATCAGACAATCACTTTTAAATTTTCTGAGAGAAGATATTGGGACAGGAGACCTGACAACTAATAGCATTGTTCAATCTAACACTTATGCGCGCGCTGAGATAATCTGCAAAGCTAATAAACCTACAGTAGTATGTGGACTTGAAGAAGCATCTATTATATTTGAAATATGCAAATGTAAAAGTAAAACTATAGTTAGAGATGGTTCATTGATAAAAAAAGGGTCCAGAGTATTGGATATAATAGGCAATGCATTATCCATAATGAAGGCTGAGAGAACCGCACTTAATTTGATAATGAGGATGAGTGGAATAGCGACTGAAACGAAAAAATTTACAGCTTTACTTGATGATTGTTCTACCTCCGTTAGGATCGCCTCTACTCGCAAGACGGCGCCAGGCCTTCGCTTCTTTGACAAGAAAGCTGTCGCCATAGGAGGAGGCGAAACTCATAGAATGCGGCTTGATGATATGGTCTTGATAAAAGACAATCATATCCCCCTAGTGGGCTCGGTAGAAAAAGCTATCGAACATGCAAGGAAGAAAATAGGTAAGTCAATTAAACTAGAGTGTGAGGCAACAAATTTAGAGGAAGCAATCGCGGCGGTAAATGCAGGTGCAGACAGCGTAATGCTTGATAACTTTTCTCCTACAGCGGTAGCTAGAACCGTTGATGAGCTGTCAAGGAGAGGTATTCGTGACAAAGCTAAAATTGAAGTCTCTGGAGGAATTAGGCTACAAAATATAAGGTCCTATGCAAAAGCAAAACCCGACATTATTTCAATCGGATATTTGACACATTCTCCAAAAGCTGCTGATTTCAGTTTGGAAGTAATAGAAACAAAAAACAATGAAATATCATATTGACAACAACCTATTGCAGTATAACGGCGCTAAGCAAGATATTATCTAATGTGTGACATTCTGTTAGTTGAGCTTTTTATTTATGCAGATAGTATTGCATTTCGCTGCTCGATAATCTACTAAACCACTAGCAATTCTTGAATGCGTCTTGCCACAATAAAATTGCGATTGTGTCTATGTGTAGATATAATATAAAATTCAATAAATCAGGGACATTCTAGAGATAAGCACTAGATGGCCAGCATTCTGTCTATTGAAAGTCTTGCTTTTTCAGCGATACTTGCAGGTACCCTGACTTCATATATCATATTAACAAGGGAACTATGAACCTTTTCTAAATTGATTTTTTTCATATATTTGCATATTGCATCTTCTTTTATGGGTATGAATTGCTTGGTAGGATTTTCCTTTTTCATTCTATGAATGATACCAGTTTCCGTTGCAATCACAAATTGTTTTGCATTGGATGTTTTAGCATGATGCATCATTCCCTCAGTAGATAATATGTGGCCACTTCTAACTAGCTCTCCTCTGGAGATATGATATAATGTAGATGATGTACAGCTACATTCTGGATGAACCAAAAACTCTGCATTTCTAAAATTCGCTAGCATGCTATTAATTTGTTCTGCGTTTATACCTGCGTGTACATGACATTCCCCGGGCCAAATATACATATTCTTTCTTTTGGTCATCTCTGCCACATATGATCCCAAGAACATATCTGGTAGGAAAAGTATTTCCTTGTTATCCGGTATGCTTTTTATTATTTTAACTGCATTAGATGAAGTACAACAATAATCTGACATAGCCTTTATGTCAGCTGATGTGTTAACATAACTTACCACCACTGCGTTTGGATGGTCCATCTTCCACAACTTGAGCTCGTCGACATTAATCGAAGAGGCTAAAGAACAGCCTGCATCTAAGTCTGGAATAAGGACTTTTTTATCTTGACATATGATTGAAGCAGTTTCAGCCATAAAATATACACCACAAAATAATATAATGTCAGCGTCAGTTTCTGCTGCTTTTTTTGATAAAGCTAATGAATCACCTATGAAGTCGGCTATATCTTGTACTTCAGGTAATTGGTAATTGTGTGCAAGTATAACAGCATTTTTATCTCGCTTTAGAGCCAGAATTTGCTTCCTATAGTCTATATCTAACATCGTCATTTTGACTAGTGATATTATTTCTGTTGCCATTGCATTTAAAGTAGTATAATGTAGGATAGCATTGCCTGACTACCGCTCAATAGAGGCAATACTTGCCTGCTTTATCTATATTGTCTCCTAAGGCGTTAATATCTAACAGCAGGCAGTTAAAATACATCCAATACTCATAAAATTTAGTACCTCTTGCGATTCACATATGATGTACGGAATAAATCTTCAACAATCAATGAAATACAAAAAAAGCTTCCTGATCTATGATTTAAAAAACAAAGGTTGTGTTAACTGCTAGTAAGCATGATGCTAGGTTGTTTCTTGATTTGTAGCGGCTGTTGTTGTAGCAGTAGTATTAGATGGTGCTGATGATGACGCGCCATCAACTATTTCTGCAATGGCAAATCTGTTTCCAACCTGAACGACTCTAATCTTTGCGTTCTGGCCTACTTTACCTTCCTTGACAAAGATCACGAATCCTTGTATCCTTGCAATACCGTCACCCTTTCTACTTATCTCTGTTATCTGAACCTCGTATTCCTTACCAGTCTCAACCGGCTTGGGACCAAGGTTGTCATTTCTTCTAAATCCTCCGTAACTCATTCTTTTTGTACCTTAGTTGAAACCATATTAAAACCATATATAAACTGTCGATTATGTATAAATACGCTCGATGATATTCTGCTTTGGATACTTAAGTACCTATTCTGACGTGTTCATCGCAGACCGAACGCAAGCATTCTATAGCCGATAACACAGCGAGAAAACTTGTCTTAGGATTAGTCGGACTTGGTACGTTACTAACTGATATTGTCATCTCGCCAAACTTTCCATTTACTGTAATGTCATGTTGATTTCTATCTGTCGTCGGGTCAACGATAATCTTGACCCTTGTATTCTCTATTCCAACACCTGCTAATCCAAGCACTGCTGCTATATTCACATTTGAAGGAAATTTTTTAACAGCATCATTCGCATTACCTTCATAAATAAGTGTCTTCCGATTTAAATTGAAAAGATCAAATTCGGAATCAAAAAAAGGGGCACCTGAAAGAGCTTTGGGACTTTTTGTTGTAGTTAGTGTGACAGATTCGATCAAATCTTTTACGCTTCGAATGGCATCAATGCCTGCTATAGCTCCAGTAGGCACGTAAATACGACTCCTGTTTCGGACCGCTCTATCTTGTAACTCAGACCACAAACGTTGATCTGCCAGCGCACCGACGCTCATTATAATTAGGCTCTTGCCCTTTTCTAATATCGTTTTACAAAATCTATTTACAGCATCCTGTGATGCAGCCTCTACCACTACATCAGCGTCTCCGAAGGATGGTGAAGAGACAAATTCCACGAAATCCGAGTAAATATGGGGGTTGCTATTATGCAGCTTTGATAATAATTCTTCAGCTGCACCTTTTATCTTGTCTAGGAGAGACACTATAGATGCATTCTTGATCTTGCCGCTGTCAACTGCATAAGCGATCTCTTTTCCAATGGTACCACAGCCAATTAATGCAATATGTTTAGTCATAACTACTCATTAAGTACGATATTGGGTGATTCCGGCTTATATAGAAATATTTTGTAGATAGATCTGAAATGTACGCGGATAGCCTTACGTATGTTGCTATGGGAAATTACGATATGGTCATAACCCAAAAGGTTGGTCGATATCAGACTCCCATGGATAGTATTTAAGAAATCTAACACAGCTCTAAAAATGTCAAAGATTGTCTACAAACTTTAGCTTAAGTCTAAAAAAATGAAGTCGGTGGCCGAGAATTTGAAAATGGGCTGAAAAAAGCGACAGTAACTTGTCATCTTCTCCCAGGTCGTTCTGGTTTTCTCTGCCCAGGCAATCTTCTTTTTTCAAAACGCTTGACAAAATTATTTTTATTACGAACTTTTGATACTGGGCTTAGTCTTGGTTTACCCTGAATTTTAGGTGTCTGGCCTCTTACCTTTCCGGCCTTTGTAAGTGATCCGTGTGTTGGCATGTATGGTCGCAGTATAAAGAATGTAGGTCATATTTAATATTTCTAGTGACCTTGTTAATCGATGCTATTCATCGCGAACTCATGGGATGGCCCCAAATGTTCGAGTCCATTAAAATAGGATTCAGTTTACCAAAATAGTCAAATCTACTATAAATATTATGTAACAGGTATATATACCTCCTTTATAAAGCCAATTCAGGATGCCACAGACTAAACCAATTGTAAGTATAGAGAATGTTGTTGCTTCTGCGACCGTAAATCAGACCGTAAAC
>JBKOWU010000044.1:0-3020 GCA_046724555.1 Thermoproteota archaeon
TTGTCTTTATATCTATGTCTGCATCGCTATCGGTAACTTCTTGAAGATTTATGTTTGGAACTTTTGAATTCCATTCATCTATGGCCTGATGTACAGCCTGTATTACTTGTGCATTAGCATCATCGTCTATCCTATAAGTTAATATCCGATCTTCAATTTCATTACCCCAAGAACAACAGACCTGTATTCCAAACTTATCCAATCCTAATGATGATGATCGAGTCGAAGCATCGGCTGCATATTGATTATAAAAAAAGAAGATGGCGACGATAATATGGCAATCAATATAGACACCGATGTCACATTAAGTAACAGACTATGTCTCATTAATCAATTAATATGTCATATATCCAAATAAAAGCGTTAATTCCACGATTTACTCTATTGTATTATTAAATTCTACATTTTGCAATTCTTTATTGATTATGGCTGTTCAAAAAGTGTAGAAATATGGATACCGTCATATAGCAAATGCCATAATCTATGACATGAAAACTAAAATATATTTTCCCCCTACAAGATATCTGCTATTTATGATCATTCTATTATCATCGTCGTTATTCCCAGCTATAGTCAATAATGATGGAAAATCAAACGCAATAGCGCAAACAACAAGACTAGAACCAAAACGTTTCTTAACAGTAGAAAAACCAACACTAGGCTTCAAAATATCATATCCTTATAATTGGAATATTACTGATAATGATTTTGTTATATCTTTTACGGCACCTCAACATGCTGCTCTTCTCACATTCTCAATTACTAATTCAACCTACATCCCTAAAGCAAATCTTACATTAGAGCAATATTCATCAAACACAATTAATACTATTAAATCAGTTGAAAGCAAGAAGGCTGGAAACTTCTTTGAACTGGTTGAGTCAAAGCCCTATCTACTCTCAGGTCAGCCAGGACACGAGATAGCATTTTTGAATGGAACTAACGTGGATGCTATCCATAACTACAAAACGTTACTAGTTTGGTCTATAGTAGATGGTAAAATATACCATATTAGATATACTTCACAAGCATCTGAATATTCTAATTACGTCCAAACTGTCTTTTACATGATAGATTCGTTTAGACTATTGTGAAGGAAATACATAGACCAACTTGATTATTTCCATTGCTTGATCGAGGTATACTAATTATCGATTAGAAAATTTATTATTTTGTCAAGACTGTCTCACTATAAAATGGTACAAGGTTCAGATGCATTTAGTTCAAGAATTTCATATGAACTATCGATTATCTTTTGCATGTGGTTATTGCTCATTTATATCTGTAGTAACATAATCAGTATATGGAGAAGAGAATACTCAAGGTAAAGGGGGAGGGAATATTCTCATGACTATCGACTACAATTCAAGCTTATTAACCAATAATAATAACGTCCATATCTTAACTATGATCTCAGCTTGGATCCAAGAGAAGAAATAAAATTTACTCCAGACTATTGATGTTAAAATTCATATATTGCCATTTCCCATTAACAATGGGTGTAAACATATATGTCTACATCATCATCTAAAAAAACTAAGACAAATATTAGAAAAGTAAGAGATGGTGCAAGTGCGTATAAACCTCGCCTTCAGGATTTTAAAAGAAAAGGTAGCAGTGGGAGTAGGAATAGTAGCATAGGCAGCGGTAGAGAAAAAGCAATAGAGTCTCAGAGATCTTTGCAGACTAGACGCATGGACAACATTTTTGATACTTTTAGAAGAGATATTGAAAATACGATGATGCCTTGGTCATCATCATCTTTATGGAATTGGCGCTTTCCATCTCTACCAACGACTGAAGATATTGAGGATCAAATTACTGTAAGAATGCCAATTTTTGATATGGTTGATAAAGAAGATAGATATGAGTTAAAAGTAGAAGTACCTGGAATCGAAAAAGAAAAGGTAAAAGTAAAAGCAACTGAAGACTCAGTTGAAATCTCTGGCGAACAATCGAAAGAAGAAGAATCAGAGGATAAGAGAAAGAGATTCATTTACAATGAGCGTTCGTATAACTCATTCTATCGCAAGATTCCAATTCCTGAGGAAATAGTATCCTCTAAAGTTAGGGCCAAAATGAGTAATGGAGTAATACATATTGATCTTCCAAAGAAAAATCCTACAAAACTAGAAGAAGAAGAGGGAACAACAGTGGAGATCAAATGACATGAATGTAGTAGCATATAATACACATGGTACTTGAAGTAAAAGTGCATTTGGACTACAACGAAGAGAAATAAACAGAATTACATCATTCAAATCACAAGCTAAAAAAAATATAAATTGGTTTTGAGAAAATTATTATTTGTAAATATGCTAAATCTAAAAAAGGCTGACAGAAAGGAGAGCTGGTGTACATTATCAATTGACAAGGCTATACTAACCGCAAAGATTGAGCATATGGGAAGAGGAAAATTTAGGATTTTGGCTGCTGAAAATGGAGGAAATAAATACATCAATAAAATAGTGGATGCATCAGATGTATTTAGCTGCAAGAGAGAATGACAGTCTATTGAATTCTCGATTCGAACTCTTTTTTCCAGTTTTGAAATCATGGCTAGCTAGATATGCTGGCTAAGAGATAACCTTTTTCATACTCTGGTGTGACTTTAGCGTAAAAGCAACTTGTAATGGCCATACATGTTCAAACCCAAGGGGGTTCAAACAGATAGGGTGAGGTTAGTCAAACGGTACGTAATGCAGTGAGAACGACTTTTAGATGCCGACATTAATTTATAGCATTAGTGTTCTTTGGCTGCTGTTCTAATAGAGGTATTCTATAGGCATACGTAGTAGAGTACGGATATCTGTCATGTACGCCCCATAATTCTTTGACTTTTCCATCTTCCTTATGCAAGAAAAAACTATCATATTTTCGTGCATCTTTAAAACTTTGTTTAATAAACTCAACTAAACAAGCATTATTGATAAACTGTAAATATGTAGGAAGATCATCTACTTTCTTTATTATATCACCTACATCAAAAACTTGTCTTGGTTTTTCATTCATTTTTGTTA
>JBKOWU010000325.1:0-3095 GCA_046724555.1 Thermoproteota archaeon
AGTGCGAAAACCAAAGAACAAGATGGCTACTGCACTTATTAAGACAATTAGAATCAGCAGGTAAGTGCTATATTGTGAAAATAACACCATTTCAACAATGATAGCTCCAAAGATGACTAAAAGTGCATAAAGAAAAATAGGCGTTGCCTTGTACAGCCTATTAAAAAACGAAGGAGCCTCAAGGTCTTTGCGCAATGCAACCATATAATCTCTAAGGGCATACAGACCTGCAAAAAATACAGTGATACTCATTGTTATAAATAATATTACACCAAAAGAAGAATTAAGTGGCTTTCCCAAAGCGTCAAGAAAGGTGCCAAAGATTACATCGGTAATTATTATGGCCCAAGCAATAAACGTCATCAAATAAGTCTTTTTGTTAATGATACTTGTAGTGACTATCCATTGCATTTTGTTGCTTGTTGAGTTGTGTAGTCGACACTTCATTATATACTCTCCTGTATACGTTTCAGCAAGGCTTGCTGAACTGCTTATAATTTTAAAAACCAGATTTTGACCACAAGGTATGCTTCATCATCAGCAATCTAATCCAATGGTGTATTTATTTTTTGATTCTTATACTTCCTGCTTTGGTCAAATAATATCTTGCTAAGGTTCTGTCGCCTTTTCGTCGGATTGTTGTTATCATCAGGCTGTAACAGGTTGTCGGATATTTTTCTCAATGGCGCTGCTGTCATGACTCCTCCTACTACTGGTGCGATTTTTCAGTTAGTTGATCCTGCTGGTACGATCATTCACGAGTACGCAGCGATGCCTGTCGGTACAGTTACAAGAATTGAGCGAGTAGTCTTCTAAAACGACTGGGTCAGTCTGTGATAGGACTGGTGAAATCAAACATGGTGGTCAACGTGAAGAAGTGAGGAGCTTTCTCTCTACAGAGCAAACTACAGAATCAGTTCAACAAGCATGGAATAGATGGAAATTATGTGATGCAATGGAAAGTACGATTGGAAAAGGAAAGTTTGCAATGGCAGAATATGAAAAGGTTAGACGTTTTACAATACCAGTTGACAATGAACATCTCCTTCTCGTAAGTACAGAAGTAGACCCAGATCTAAATATAATCTATAAGATTTTAAAGTTAATTCATGGTTAAGAGAGTGTAGGATATCGACTTTGGGTATTAATTATAATATTATAATTAAGATAATATAATATTGAATAGATAGATAAACAAACACTTTTTTGATAAATGGTGTTAAAGAACTATAATATAATCATAATAACGTATAAACTCGTAACGATCTGATGTAGACTTTACGTGTCGTAGGTGACTTTATAGAATGGACAAAATTACGATAGGCGATATGGTGATTATGATGGCATGAACTTAAAAGCCCTTGTTGTTGATGTTGATGATGCTCGCGCCCTCCTACTTCTATATCTCTCAATGTCTGTATCTATATGATCAAGATTGATACTTGTATTTATTATGGCACAAACAACATAAAACATCCATTTTATGGTGAAATACCTACGCCAATTAGCCTCCATCTATCCGCGATCCTTCTACTAATTGCAACTCGATCTCTTGGCATCATACATACAGGTTTCTTCAATTTTATTTCTATCTTGCCGTCTCTTGAATTAGTAACTGTGCCAAGGATTGCTGCAGTCCCAATATTCAATCTGAGCGGTTCTCTTATCCTTATAGGTTCAACTTTGATCATGTCTTGTGTTCCTACTGCTGTTTCAAAAAGATGAACTTCTACTATAATCTCTTCTATGTCATTTGGAAGGACATTAGGATGACCAACAACTGATCCAATTAGGGAATCACTTTTGACAAAAGTTGGATCTAACTTTGTTCCTATGGCAATAAGTCCCCCGGGTCTAACTCTATCTACAAGACCGGCTCCTGTTCCAAGTGTCGCAATGTTTGAAGTGATCGGTTCATATTTGCCTTTCTTCTCATCTAGAAGGCCTGGACGAACTTCAATTTCATCTCCGATATTAAATTCTCCCTGTAACAGGGCACCACCAATTGCACCTCCTTTAACATGTTTTATTGGAATTCCAGGCTTGTTTATGTCAAATGAACGTAAAACATGCATTATTGCTCCCCTTGCCCTCGTTCTTGGAGGTGTTTTGATATTGTTTTCAATTGCTTCAATCAATGCATCAATACCCAGCTTGTGCTGTGCCGAGATAGGAATAATTGGAGCCACGTCTGCCACACTTCCTCTTACAAAGTCTTTTATCTGTTCGTAGTTCTCAAGGGCACTCTGGTATTCAGTCAAGTCAATCTTGTTTTGTACTATTACTATTTGATGAATTCCTAGGACCTGAAGCGCAAGTAGATGTTCTCTAGTTTGGGGCTGAGGAACTTTTTCATTTGCAGCAATTACCAAAATAGATCCATCCATCAAAGCTGCTCCAGATAACATATTTGCCATTAGACTTTCGTGTCCAGGAGAATCAACAAAACTTACGACTCTTGATAATTCACTCTTCCCTCCACAATTCGTACAAGTTGGTTGACTAGAATAGCGTATTGGAGATGGGCACTGCGCGCATTTGTAAAAAGCTGCGTCGGCATAACCAACTTTGATCGTAATACCTCTTCTCAGTTCTTCACTATGTGCACTAGTCCATACGCCAGTAATAGCTTCGATTAATGTAGTTTTACCATGATCTACATGTCCAGACGTGCCTATATTGATACTGGGTTGATATCCAAATTCCTTAATATACCAATCAGGTAATGTTTCCTTCCAATGCAATGTTAATCGTAAATTTCTTTGGTGATATTAAGGTAATTGCACTTCACATTTTTAGTTTGTTAACACAACATACTCTAATTAGCAACAATATCTGATTTAGTTATACTATTCTTTCTTGGCAACTTCTTTACTTGTATCTGATGCTTCTTCTTTTACAGGCAAGCTGCCATCAACTAAGAAGCAATTCAATTGGTAAATCTCTTCAGTTACCATGTTTCCTCTGACCAGCTTTCTTATCCTATACCCTCCTCCAATATTCCTAATGCCTATTCCATTAGCAAGTAGGACATATTTTTTTACTCCGCCATGGACGTCAGGACGCATAGGGGTACCTGATTTGTCGCTACCTCC
>JBKOWU010000374.1:0-12284 GCA_046724555.1 Thermoproteota archaeon
ATGTTTTATCTTCTACATGACCACACTTTGCTTTCATCATGCTCATAGTAATCTTATTGTCACTCATAACGATATGATGATGAAAGCAAATATAAACCATAATCAATTTAGCCTTATTTCAGAGTCTGCTGCAAAAATAAGCTACGTATACATAATAATGCGATACTATAATATTATATTTGAGGTCGACAAAAATGCTCTGTTCGCTTAATGATAAAATCTATAGCTTGAAGATGTCCTATCTCTTTTTATGAATATAAAAAATAGAATTTCTCCAGAATATGTTGGCTATGGGTTATATTTTTATTTTTTGGTCTTTCATTAAGAAAGACACCACAAAGATTATCGTCTTGTTTTATAAAGAGAAACCATGTATCATTATTGATGAAACCCCTATAAGAATTGGTTCAGAATTAATATAGCTTTGGGTTGCTATTGGACTTGAGAGTAAGGAAATCCTTGGAATTAGGATATCTAAAGAGAGAAATATGCTTCTAGCTGAGCTATTTATCTCAAGTCAAGATTCATAGTAAACATCCAGTTTCCACAAATGGAGGTACTTGGTATCCATAGGCTTGTAGGTTCTTGAGATTGTCTCATCATATTCATTCTCCATATGAGAAAAGTATTATAGAAAGAACGATACAGTACATAAAAGATAGAACCTAATGCTTAGATGATTATTTTCCTTGCAGAAAAAAGAATTGTAAATTATTGCATGTGTGGAATTGGTTAAATCTATTCGTAGGTTATTATAACAAGCAATTACAGATCGTTAAGTGGACAGGGCCAACAAAAATCAACAAATGGGAATATCATCTGCATACAAAACAAAGAGCTTATTAATCTTGAATTGCATATCTAATCTTTAGAGGGTAATAAATTTTGTCTGATGCAGACTATAACATAGAATCAGGCAAGGGTTACTTAGAAGGTGCATCTAAGTTTAAACCTGTAAAGGTCGAACTGAATGTTTCAAACGCAAAGACAGACCAAGTCCATTATTGGATCAATGAAATTACTAATCAATATGCAGATTTTGTTGTGGCAAATGTCAAGTCAGATCCTAACAAAATATCCTTTGAAATAGGCTCACCTAGTATGGAAGATTTGACACCTGAAGATATTGAGTTTAGAATGAAGGAATATCTAGATATGAATGTACCACCTTTTGAGGTCAAAGAATTAAAGGTACAGCAGCAATAATAGTAATAGTGCATCAACAACCTTTTTTTATACCATCAGGCATTTCTAGTAAGATAGTTGCGTGAGGATATTCTCCTCATCCAAATCCAAAGCATAAAGAAGGGGAGATTTATTTCTGTTGTCTATATGATTTAATAAACTGCTATCAAGGCTAAATTCTCAAGTACCATAACATAAGAATCTGGAAGTCACTATTAGTATTTTGGTAAGTTCATCTCATGATTTTTCACAAGATGTGTATACAAAATCGTCTTGTTATATGATGCATCTGAACAGGATAGTCAAAGTGCTAAACAGTAATGCGATACCCCTGGTTTGTTCATTGAATAAAGATTATGTTGAAGTTGATCAGATAGTATACATTCGTCATGCTATTATCATTTTAGATTCTTTCCCTCTGATACCTTCGCAATCAATTCGTTTATCGTTTTTTGCTGCTGCAATATCAAGACCATAAACAATGATTCAGCTGAAAAGTATTCATCTTTGGAGCCAGCAGATCTGACTAACTGTTCATTTTCTCCGCATTCAAAGAGAAGTCTATTTTCTTCCCTAAGTGCTATCAATCCAGAAAACTTCGATAAGTTGATTACTGCATTAAGAACTGCAGTAGATATTGATGGTACTCTAGACAAAGAAGCTACATCCTATAACGACATTTTTGATGCATTTAGACTAGCTTTGAAATTTTACCACTTTGAAGAAAGCAGCAATGAATATGATTGATTGACTTTATGCATTCTGATCAGTTTCATCCTCCTCATAGTCGTCATCGCCTTCTTCTAACTCATCTTGCTTGTAGTATAATAGCACATCCTTGACAAACACAAGTAATGTATGGAAAACATCAGCAGGCATATAAAAATTGCAAAAATTATATACTCATAAATATATAGATTGTGCTAAAATGATTAACCTAGGCTAATATTTATTAGTTAGACTAACCTATTAAAAATATACTTGTATGTTGCGTTCACAATTGATTTTAGTATCTGCTGTAGCAATAGCTATCTTAGCTACAATATTTGCTATTTCTTCTTCAATTAGTAGTACTTATTCATCGAATACTAATACACATGATGATTCAAAGAAGAAGTCAATCACTAACAACAACGGCAATAATGGTATGACAAAGACTGCTACTATCAATACCCCACATGGTGTTTACCAAACAACAGGTGATATTTTAGATCCAACAAGCCAAGTTGTTAACAGAGACAAGATCGTTATTGATCCTATGCAATATTTACGTACGTTCAACTACGGCCGTATATCTAGTCTACCCAATGGTACTATACTCAGAGAATTTACGCTAATAGCCTCAGACGATAAGGTCATGGAAATATCTCCAGGTATGTTCTATAATGTATGGACATTTAATGGAACTGTGCCTGGGCCGACTATAAGAGCTACTGAAGGGGATTTGATAAGAATTCATTTTATAAATAATGGTTCAAAATCCCATTCAATACATTTCCATGGCATCCATAAGTCTGGTATGGATGGGGCTTTTGACATGATTGGTCCTGCTGGTGGACAATTCATTTATGAGTTTTACGCAGAACCTTTTGGAGTGTTTCCATATCATTGTCATATGCAGCCTTTAGAAGAACATATCTCACGTGGACTATATGGAGTTTACATCGTAGATCCAAAAAAACCGAGAGCTACTGCAGACGAAATGGTAATGATGATGAATGGGTACGATACTGACAATGATAAAGAAAATAACTTCTACACTGTAAATGGTATTCCTTATTATTACATGCATCACCCAATCCAAATTCAAAAGGATAAACTTGTGAGGATTTATCTAGTCAACATGTTAGAATTTGATCCCATAAATAATTTCCACCTGCATGGTAATATGTATCAGATTTACAGATCCGGAACAAGTATGATACCAAGTGAATACACTGACATGGTTACCATGAGTCAAGGAGAACGAGGAATACTAGAATTTAGTTATAAATATGATGGACCGTATATGTTTCATGCCCACAAGACAGAATTTGCGGAAAAAGGATGGGTCGGCACATTCCTAGTTAAAAATCAAATCGGTTCGAATAATTATGATTATAGTTACAATTCTGGACAAAATATGACAAACAATCAGCAGCTACAAAGAGGCAGATATTAGACAAAATGGAAAAAGAGAAGCAAGAAGACGAAGAAAATAACATAATACAACAACAGCTGCCAGTTGAAAATTCAGAGAGACACGTATCAAGAAAAATGATGATATGCATTGCATTAATTCCTATAGTTGTACTATCCGGTATGATTGTATTTCTTTTCGGCCCTGGTCAATCATTTCTGCTGAAATCTGGAAATTCCTTGCCTGAAATCACCATAGAAAGAATAGAATTTCAAGATGGTAAAATTGTGGCACTTATGCGTAATACTGGTCCTACTATTGTCACTGTAGCTCAAGCAGATATCAATGATAGAATTCAGCCAGCTGCAATAGAACCAAGTAAAAACCTTTCCAGATTGGCAGTAGCGAAAGTGATCATACCATTTTCCTGGAATCCAGGAGAACCCTATGAAGTAGGAATAACTACTTCTGATGGTGTAAGGTTTAAGAAAAGTGTTGAAGCGGCTGCATTAGCACCCATTGCCAATACTGAACAGATTTCATTTTTCACAATAATAGGAACGTATGTAGGAATAATACCGATATTGATAGGTCTTTTGTGGTTTCCATTTATAAAGAGGCTTAGCAGAAGCAAGTATACCTTCTTTCTCGCTCTTACAGCAGGATTGCTTGTCTTTTTGGGAATAGACGCAATAGTGGAGGGGAATAAAATTGCTACAGAAAACGTTGCAGGAGTTTTCAATGGTCAAATGTTAATTGCAATGGTTACAATAGTTTCTTTTTTGGCTTTGCTATATGTATCTGAAAAGCTTGTCGAACGTGCCAATGCAATGGAAAAGAAGAAGAAGGAAAAATCAGAGACCGCACTCGTACAACAACAGCTGCAGCCTTCATCAGTATCATCAATGTCATCGTATTCTGCATCTGCTAAACAACAACAATTTTCCAAACCCTTCGCAATAGCATTGATGATATCAATTGGTATTGGGCTGCATAACCTAGGTGAAGGTTTGGCAATAGGTGCGGCAGTGTTGTTAGGCAAGGTGGCTCTTAGCACTTTTCTAATAGTTGGATTTACATTACATAATACTACCGAAGGATTGGCAATTGTAGCACCAATGGCTAGAAGTGCCAATAAAGTCATTATACGCAAATTAATAGGAATGGGGTTAATAGCCGGTGCTCCCGCAATTGCTGGGGCATGGATAGGAGGATTTTTGTACTCTCCAATTGCTGCAATAATATTTTTATCTATAGGAGCCGGTGCAATATTTCAAGTAGTATTCTCTATTATCTCTTGGATAGCAGATAACAACAATAACGTCCGCAGTGGGAATGTCCAAGTGGAAGAAAGAAGGAGAAAGAGTTGGTTAAATACGTCCCTAATTGCTGGCTTTATAGTTGGAATGGTAATAATGTATGTAACATCTTTGATGGTATCATCTTGATAAAAGATTTTTTTGTCGTTTGCTTGTAATCCGATGGCTTTATATGTATTGGAAAAAACTAGAATGAGAAAGAGGAGGCAAGATGACTCTTGATTGCTGAGCCGATAAAAAAAGAAGATGAGCCAAATATCAGGAGTATTAATCGACTAGAATCTATTCGTCATGCCCACAATGTAAAGAAAGAAGAATGTACTGATAGAATGGAAGACTATCTGGAAGTTATATATGAGCTTATTAAGCAAAAAAGCTATGCTACAACTGCAGATATTTCAGAATCTCTTAGTGTGAGTTCTCCAAGTGTTACTAAAATGGTAAAGCGATTGTATGAGCAAGGTTATCTAAATTATGAAAAGTATCGTGGAATAAGTCTTACTCTGCAAGGAACTTCTCTTGCAAATGATATACATAATCGACATAGCCTATTGACTGAATTTTTGATAATGATAGGGGTGAATAAAGAGATAGCAAACATGGATGCTGAAGGTATAGAACATCATATACATCCAGAAACATTAAAAAAATTAGAGGAATTTGTAAGGGTTGTAAAGAAAAAGAATCCAAAAATCTAGGATTCGTCTACCGAGTGTGCAATATTCAAATTTGTTGTGTATATCTTCTTTTAAATCAAGCCTGAATTCAGTTAGACTTCTCAGTTATATTGTCACCTACCTATATTTCAAATTCGTCAAACCAGACTGCTAATTTTTTTGGCTCTACGCTAAGTATGATTTCAAGCACCTGTGCTAGCTGTTCATCAGTATGTTTTCTTGTTGTTTCGACATTTGGTGGCATAGGAGTAACAGCGTCACATTGCTAGTACAGGGTTCCTAAAGTTACCATGATAGGCTAACATGTATTCTACATAACTATAATAGTATAGTTATCTAATATAATATGAGAAGAAGAAAAAGAGGATGATAAGATAATAAATGCCAATGCTAATGTTACAATGCAAAACATGCGGCGAAGTCTTTCCAGGAATATATCTCGCAGAAGGAAGTACTACTGATTTCAAAGCAACTGCTACAAATGCAGATACTTTGCATACGTGTTCAAGACAACACACCAATGAATATATTACAATAGATTACATGGATTGGTCTTAAAAGTACATTTTGGATTGAATTTAACTAAAGTTATTCTTGTTACATATCCTAATAGTTTTAGTTTGGAAGAGGCAAAAAGTCTAGTACAGTCATTATCGTCAGTAAACTGCCAAATTGTAAAGGTTGTTACTCAAAAATATCTAAATCACTCTCAATATGGCTTAGGTTCAGGTAAAGCAGAAGAAATCAAGCAATTAGTAAAGGAATCTAACGCTGACCAGATAGTCATTGACGAACATTTGACATCAAAGCAGATTCACAACCTAGAGAAGCTAACAGGTGCACAGGTTATAGACAGAGAGAGATTAATACTTAACATATTCTATTCGCGAGCTACTACAACAGAGGCAAAATTACAGATCGAACTGGCTGAAATTAAATACGAAATGCCACGTATAAGAGAGAATGCAAAACTAGCTTCAGGTATATTGAATTTGATCTGCTTCTTTCTTTCTCTATACGTACAAAAATTATGGTATTATGTGACCAGTAGAACTATCATAGCAACTGCCGCTTTGTACTGCAAAGCAGTATGGTAATGTTGAGTTGTAAAATGTTTCATTAAATCCTGGCCTATACTCTACTACTTTGCCATCACTACCACCAATACGAAATGATGACTTTGATGGATCGAATTTTTTGATATTGTTGTCATTATTATAGCCGCTGTTAGCATCATTACTACCACTATCTGCTGTCACTACTGGCGAACCTGGAACTATAAGACGACCACCATTGTTGCTGTCCTTGTCTTTGTGTTTATTATCAACCCTGACAACTGGTGAACCTGGAACTGGCATACCACCACCATCGCCCTTTTTGTTCCCTGAAGTCTTTGGTTTATCGCCACCATCACTACCACCACTGCTATCTCCACCAGAAGACTTAGCAAAGGTATTCACAACTACAGGTGACGAAAGGATTATTGCCGTTATTAATGCAGTTATTATAGACATGAACGCTATTTTTGACACAGTGTATTAGTGACCAGATGCTGTTATATTTTCCCCTTGCTTGTTTGTTGTTAAATACCATTTCAAACGGTACCATGATGCCTGACAAGTAGTCATAGTAGAGAGTCATGCTTGGTCCATGAACCATTATGTAGGTAATAGCGAATAAACTGACACAAATCTTACTTTGATATGTTCACGGGATTATTACGAAGTAGAGTAGTAAGTTAGTTTAGTCAACTGTTTATATGTAAAGTATGATCCTCACACTTCACAACAAATTTTTATATTATTCATCTGCAAAATTGCTTCCATATACAGAACTAAACCTTTTGAACATCATTGCACAGTCCGCTGTGTCAAAAGTATAGCATGTTCCATTGATCTGCTCTACTATTATATCTGAAGTAGGACTATCTTCTAGTCTATGTCTGTTTTGATTTTTCGTGTCATAAGCTTCTCTAATGATAGCATCTTTTCCACACATTGCACATTTGTTTTCATATGCTGACAGACACTTTACCTCTTCCTAGGACTATGACTACTTCCTTGTTCCATCGACTAATTGCCCATGCTTTGATATACTAAGACAATAATTGCAGGAGGTGCATGTCAAGGCTTGGTTTAGGTACAAGCAGTAGCACTCGTGGTACTAAAATTATGGTATTACATGACCAGTAGAACTATCATAGCAACTACCAGTTGTGACTGCATAACAATAGGGAAGTGTAGAGATGTAAAATGTATAATTAAATCCTGGCGTATACTCTATTATTTTGCTATCATGACTGCTACTGGTACTACCAGCGCTACGAAATATCGACTTTGATGTATCGAATTTTTCATATTGTTATTATTATAAATGCCTCTACCACCATCATCGCCATCCACCCGCACAGCCGGTACGCCTGGAACCGGGAAACCGCCGTTTTCACCATTGTTGTCTTTATCATTGTGCTCATTGTCAGCACGTATAGCAGGTACACCTGGAACTGCTATCACCGCTATCACTACTGCTACCGCTATCTCCGTCAGAGGACTTGGCAAAGGTATTCGCAACCACAGATGACGAAAGGATTATTGCTGCTATTAATGCAATATTATTATCGACGTAAATGCTATTTTTGACATATCCGTATCTATATCAATTTTATGGCGACTTGTAAGTATTTACAATAATAAAGCTCTAAAATGGTGCTACATATGTATTTTATTTAAGGTAAAAACTATACGTTTTGAGGTAGATAAGTGCTATAATATGTAAATGACAAAACTCATAATACGAAAATAAAATTCATTTACTATAATACTTAACGGTGTTGTTTTTATTTTTATTATTCTGATTTATTACTGTGAAAAATAGAAGCGAAATTGAGTTTATCGCGCTTATCATACGAACGGCTCTTTATGGTGCAACTATCACAAAAATGATGTATAGCTTATGCATGTCCCATGATCAGTTGAGTGATTATCTCTTAATTTTATGCGAAAACGATATGTTATTACAGCATAGCTATGAGGAGCAAACTTTTATAGCAACAGATAAAGGTAAATATTTTTTACAGGTATACACAGAATTAAATGAATTATCTACTGCTGTAGTATGGAAGCGAAATATTATTGCCCATTCTTATCATGCATTGTTGACAAACATGCATATTATTAGACATGCAATTTATTGCATTCGTTACTTATTAATTTCAATTCGATCTATGGTTTAGAAAGAAAGATTGACTGATTAATCATTGCAATATCGTAGAATTAAATGTAAATTTTTTAAATGAGGCTAAAGAAAAGGAATACACATTTACCTACAAGGTTAATCTACAACGTTGAAATTAAATTATATATAATATTAAAAATAGTACATGATCACTTGAAAGTTCATCCTATTCGAGCTATTGAACTAAAGGATCTGTGCTATAATTGTTAGATGTCAGCATATTTTTAATCGTGATTGGTATAGGCGCAGGTGCAATTGGATCCATTACTGGTGTTGGTGGTGGTATACTTATTACTCCTGCTCTAACTTTTATTGGGTTCGTGCCGGCTCATGCGGCTAGTACAAGTCTAATTGCAGTAACTTCTACTAGTGCATCTTCTACCATGGTGTATTCAAAACAAAAACGTATTGATTATGCAACAGGAATAAAAATGGCTGCGTTATCTATTCCTGGTGCTATTATAGGAGCATTACTCTCAAATGAAGTTTCGACTGAAAATTTCAAGGCATACTTAGCTATTATCTTGATTGCTGCTGGAATATATATTGCATACAAGAATTCCATTGTAAAAGAACAGTTTACTAAGAAGTCAAAATCAATAGTATTTGATCTTTTATTTTATATTGGATCATTTGCTGCAGGAATTGTATCCAGTCTTTTTGGTATAGGAGGTGGAATAATCTTTGTTCCTCTGATGATTTTGCTACTTCGAATGACTATGCTCAGGGCTGGCCCAACTTCACAGTTGACACTATTAATAAGTTCTACTGCTGGCGTGTTGACCCATGCCATACTTGGCCATCCAGATTACGTGCATGGATCATTTCTTGCTATAGGTGCCTTTGTGGGAGGCCAGATTGGGGCAAGATTTTCGCATCATATCGAAGAAAGAATGTTGCAAAAATTGCTTTCAATAATACTCGTAGGAGCAGCCATAAAACTGCTTTTCGATTTTATAAACAAGAAATGAATTTATTTTTGTTGAAATTGGGTTTGTGTATTAAATATAAGGTAATATTAACATAATTTCATAAGCTAAATCAAATATCATTGTTTTTTTTCCAACACGAAATGACAGAATCTCTGTAATCATGCAGTTTATTTGTTCTTATAATTACAAGTATCTTTTCAAAGTTAGATTTGCGAAACAGGTGAGATGAAGTCGTCCAGTGTTCCTCTGTCATGTTCGTAGTATCTATATTTGTATCACATATATTACAACGGAGTTTTTCTTCCAACCTGAGAATATTTATAAATTCACACTAATATATTTTCTATAGAAGATGTGACTAATATGGATTTAAGAGGAGGATTGTTAACTTAGTACTTACAAACGCCGACAAAATATGTTTTTTTATAAAAAACCTTGTTGACTAAACAATAATTTCTTTGATTCACCTGAACTGTAGTCAATGATGCAATTAAGTTTAAACACAGAAAGCAATTTAAATAAAAATTATTCTATCACAATAATAACGTAAAAAGAATAGTCTCGCAGATAATATTGAGTTATCTACTGAGACTTACTATCGGCGCTAATAAGAAAGACGATATAGATCCAGCGAGTCTAAATCAAGTAAAGATGTAGATTGTCCCACAGAAGGCAGAACATAATGATAATTTAATATTAATAAGGTTATTTTGAACTTGTAGTAAAGCACATATTGAATGATTTACCACAAAACGGTTACATTAAATCATCCTATCATGAAGAAGCAGATTACAGATAGCGGGTAGATGTATTCTCTTACTGAGGAGGGAGCTAGATATATAGAAGAAAATGTAAGGTAGTTTATAAAGGGTTGACAACAGTTATCCTGTCTGCACTAATAAAAACATTCAAAAACCACTGGTTCTTAAATCACATAATCAGCAGTAATTAGGTGAATAGTTGGTTATGAATTTGACAAAGAAGGAGTTAAAACGAAGGGAAAATCAAGAGCGCTTAGCTAGTGCAATAGCCAATCTAGATACAATAACTAAGAACAACAATATTCAGAGAAATATCAGAAATATGGTAAAGGAAGTTCTTAACATATTAAAGGATGAGAAGGGCGGTAGCATATCTGTCAGAGCCGCAAATGCTATAAGTATGTTAGACAGTGTAACACAGAATCCACAAATGCAGTCACATATTAGAACTATGCTGTGGCAGGTGGTTTCAACCTTGGAAAGTATAAGAGAATAATAAAACTTTATTGTCTATCTCTGGTTTTTCACAGGTTTCAACGGCGGTGGAAGTTTCTCAAGTTTATGAGTGGGGTTAGCAAGATAATGCCTTGATGCTCCTTCACCACTAAGCACAATATTACAATTAGCGCATCTATATCTTATTGCCAATTCTCTGTCCTAATTTTATAATCTAAACATGCCTAAAAAGGCTGTGGAAATAATATAAACAATTATTACCTCAACCTAATAATGAGCTATACAAAGTATTACTACTCTGTTTTTATAGGTGTCATGCTAACTGCAATATCAATGGTTTGATATCTAAAATATTTCTTTCAAATAGTGGGATATAGAATAAGTTAACTATGATTTAGCTAATATCTATCTGAATGTTATCTCCAAAGTCAATATTTAATATTAAACATGTACTATTGAAAGTCCCAAAATGAATCCATAGATTTCAGCTACCTTGATTCACTATAGTATAAGAAGGTAAATCTCAATCTAAGCACAGGAGATGGAACGACTCATGGGTTTAATAGCCAAGGTGTATTTACTTACATTTGGAATAATGAGGAAAAATATCTATTTGATGATTCTAACCTTTATCATTATCAGTATGACGATACTAACGGCTGCCCTAGTACAGTTGGAGCAATTCAAAACATCCTCTTATTATGTTCTTGCATCTCCACAACCAAAAGAGAATGTAACCATCACAGCCCTTACCCAACGACTGGGTGAAGAAAACATGGTGAAGGCGCTATTAAATGATGCTGTTAACAAATTAAGAACCAACCATCCTGACCTTAGCATTAACCTAAGGTATATTGAACTCCATGATCTACCACCCGGCGCTACGGAAGATCAGATGTTAAAGGCCATATCAAATGGCACTCATATCGATATAATATCATTAGATGAAATATGGCTTGGAGAGTTTGCTGAGAAGGGATCGCTAACAGACCTTACTAATTACATAGAAAAATGGGGAAGGGCCTCTGACTGGTACCAATCAAACTTGGCTGGCGGGGTCTATAAAGGTAAAACTTATGGTATTTGGTATGAGACTGACGTAAGGGGAATATGGTATTGGAAGGACCTCTTAAGCCGCGCTAATGTTGACCCTAATATGCTAAAGACATGGGATGGATATATTGAGGCTGCAAGGAAGCTTAATTCAAGTCTGAGACCTCAAGGAATAGAAGGAGTTCACCTCACCGGAGCTAGTCATTCTCCTGACCTTTGGTACCCATATCTTTGGATGCTTGGCGGAGACATAATTAAGCAAAAGAGCGGACATCCAACAAAAGGGACGTATTGGTTTCCAGCCTATAACAGTTCAGCGGGTGTTAAAGCAATGGAATTTATCAAAGCTCAGGTTAATGCAGGCATAAAACCACAGAAAATCCCTATAGGAATTAGGGAAGCGGATTATGAATTTGCTAATAGGAAATTCGCTGTAATGATAGAAGGCTCTTGGATGCCAAATACATGGTCCAACCTAACAAAGCAGCAGATTGACAACATAGGATTCATTCCAATGTTCCCTGTGCCTGATAATAAAACTAAGACCT
>JBKOWU010000157.1:0-3358 GCA_046724555.1 Thermoproteota archaeon
ATAGTATGGCAAGGTAGACAATACGTATACAGTAAAGAACAAGCGGGATTTCACATATGATAATAGACTCATCTGAAATCTGATCTCCGCTTTCATAAAGCGATTTCAAACTCAGCTTCTATATACACTGTTTGACTGCAAAGATTCATCTGAAATAATAACGAAAGGATATGAAGATGCCCTGTTACTTGTCACTCAAGCAATAGATACAATCATGACGGGGGAAGGACTAAACGATAAAGATCTTATAATCTCCAAGTTACTTAGGCAAGATATACAAAAATACAGGAGTTTATTCCCGCATATATCTGCAGCAATTCAATCAAGAAAGTATCCTGTGAGAGGCGACACAATTCAATATATTTACACAGATTCAAAGCATAACAACCCGCTATGTAGAGTGACAGCTATTGAGAACATACAATCCATGCCCCCGTATGATAAGGAAAAATACAAAGAAATGTTACTTGATGCAGCAGAAACAGTTCTTGGGTTCTTTGGTTTTGAAAGAACAGATTATAGCAGCCTCAAGAGGAATAATGGGAGAAGGAAATGGAGATGGTATGAAGAATTAAGAGAACAGCGAGCAAGAGACATAGAAACAGAGATGCTTTGATGCTCAGATAAAAGATTTTCATTGTTTTCGTAAGTAATGGGATTAAGTCTATGAACTTTGATATCCTTAAGAGCGAAAGTATAGATGATCTACAGGGTATTTTAAAAAGGTCTAAAAACTGAACTTTTTAAGGGAGTTACCGTATAGTATCTATTAAGATACAGCACTATTTGTTTATCCTGTGTTTATGGTAGCACCTTAGCCATATCTTTTTGAGCAGCCATTTTTAAATCTAAAACTTCCTATCTTTATTCAATCATTCTCTGTATCCATCAAATAGAATTTCCTCTGCAATATCGACGTGGACCATATTGCTACCAAAAAGTTCGAACGCCTTACAAGATAATAATAAATCTTCAACTATGTAATATTGATAGAACTTTTCTAGTCTAATGCTATTGATGCCTGCATGCAAATATGGAGAATATCTTCAGGATATCTTGCCATACTACTAATCTTGCGTCATTTCTTTGCCGGCAAAACTGTTTATCTAGTTAGATTAATCCTTGCAGATCCAATATCGTTGGACGTTGTGAAGACTATTATATATATTCAGATAACTATTCATGATACGTGGGAGAGGCCGGTAATACTAGAGCTTCGAGCTACTTTATTTTAACACTCATGTTTTCCTTAATATCTCGAGATATTCTCAATGCTGATATTTATGCATGCACTAACAGAGTGTATGTCTCAATTTGGTTAAAAAAATATGGAAATCTTAGAGAAATATAACAGAAAAAGAGACTTTACAAGGACACCCGAACCAATAGGGAAAAATACTAAAGAAGATACTAAAAAAAGTAAGGAACTTAGATTTGTGGTGCAGAAACATGATGCAACAAGCCTGCATTACGATTTTAGATTAGAGACAAAAAAAGAAGGTGTATTGAAATCCTGGGCAGTGCCTAAAGGTGTTTCCCTAGATCCCAATGTAAAGAGGCTAGCAGTATTGACCGAAGATCACCCTTTAGGTTATTTACTTTTTGAAGGGATAATCCCAGAAGGAAGTTATGGAGCAGGAACTGTGATCGTTTGGGATACAGGCAGATATACTTCAGAACAAGAAATTTCTGATCAGTTCAAAAATGGTAAAATTACCTTTACTTTGTATGGCCTGAAATTAAAAGGAAGATTTTCCTTATTAAAAACATCAAGAGAAAATCAATGGCTTTTAATTAAAGGGAATGATGAGTTTCAATCTAAAGATGATTTGACTATTATACGACCTGAGTCAGTTGTAACTGGAAGAACTAATCAAGACTTGGAAACTGGTAAGAAAGATAATAATACAAAATTAGGCAATAAGAATAAGACCATTGCTAGAGAGACTAATAGAAAAGATACCATTGTTGATAATACTATTAATGATGACCATAACTACAAAAGGAAAGATAAATTTACAATACTTTCAAGAGAACTCAATCTAAAAGAAAAAGAACCTGGTGTTACAGCAGAATTCCCAATAAAAGTAAAGCCAATGCTGGCGACCGCTGTGGATGAACCCTTTAATGACAAAGACTGGGTTTTTGAAGTAAAATGGGATGGAGTACGATCTATTCTCTATTCAAACAAATCAAAAACCATATTTGAAATCAAATCCAGAAGCGACAAAACCCTTACACATCGTTATCCTGAATTAGTAGAGCCGCTAAAATCAGCAATAAAATGTCAAGAATCAATCATACTAGACGGGGAAATTGTGGTCCTAGATAAAAACGGCATGCCGAGTTTTCAAAATCATCAGAGGAGAATGAACGTGGATTATAAAACAGATATTGAGAACTTGTCTCACGAAATACCTGCCACATATTATATTTTTGATATTCTTTATTTGGATGGGAAAAACATGCAGAATTTAGACTTCCTTCAAAGAAGGAATGTCCTTTCTAATGTTATTAATAAAAACAGCAAAGTACAAATTTCAGATTTCTTTGAAGAAAGAGGCAAAGAGATCTTTGATAGTATCAAATCGATGAATCTAGAAGGGGTAGTGGCAAAATCCAAGTCTAGTAGATATTTGCAAGGTACAAGATCAAGAGAATGGTTAAAAATTAAGACTATAAAAACTCAAGATTGTGTAGTAATAGGATATACAAAGGGAGAAGGAAACAGAGAAGGTTACTTTGGTTCTCTTCTCCTGGCAGTGTATGATGGTAACAAATTAAGGTTCGTTGGCCATAGTGGAAGTGGTTTTGACTTTTCCCAGCTTGACGAAGTATACGATAAACTTCAGCGAATTAAGATAGAAAAATGTCCTGTTGACTATATTCCATATACCAATCGAGATCCTGTTTGGATTGAACCCAAACTTGTAGCAGAGGTAAAGTTTAGTGACTGGACACATGAAAAGATTATGAGAGCTCCCATATTTCTTCGATTCAGGGAAGATAAAAAACCAGAAGAATGTATTCCTGAAGAAGAAAAGAGTACTGAAAAAGTGGTTTCAAACGATAATGAAAATGCACAACGGGAAAAAGAACTATCCACTACATATGAAGTTTCTGAAATATCTTCACTTAACAGTGATAATACCACTGTACGGTTACCTTCTACTTGCACTTCTTTTTCTCACCTTGATAAGGTATTCTGGGACAAAAGTGAAAACCATCCACAACTGACCAAAAAGGATTTACTTGAATACTATAACGAAATTAGTGAATATCTTCTTCCTTACCTCAAAGATCGACCATTGTCGTTGAGTAGGTATCCAGATGGGATAAGAGGGAAGCATTTTTATCA
>JBKOWU010000294.1:0-16504 GCA_046724555.1 Thermoproteota archaeon
TCTGAGATAGTAAATGTAGTGTCATTATCATTGTCATTTTTTATCATAGGATGAATATGTGCAAAGTAAGAAAGATCCTCTGCTACGATTATAATATGCATCAGTTTATCATGAAGAAGTTCAAATTCTCTGATTGAATCACCTAGTTTCTGATCTGTAACATATAACCTGAGTTCAGTAGTCTTTCCTGCTTCTGGACTAATGGGATCAAATCGAATATTGACGTTATAATATCTAGAGAATGCCGATTGATTATGTGCTTGGTGATGTTGTTGTTTGTCATCCCCTTGGGTAATTGTATTATGCTTATTTCCATGGCTTGGAAAGGCATGCTGTTCTAGATTCTTTTCCATGCCTCTTACATGCACTACCATATGTATAATAGTAGATGTTTTCAATTGTAAAGCATAACTATTTAAGACATTTTTGTCTTTGAATTATGATGCGCTTTTTTATGAATTATCTGCAGCGATAACACTATTTTACATTTGTAAACTTAACATCTTATATTTCTGTTTATGATTACATAATAATAAATGGCAAAAGATCCTGTCTGCAATATGATGGTTGATGAAAAGAAAGCGCAACACGTCTCTGAAGTAAATGGACAAAAAGTCTATTTATGTTCATCAAACTGCAAAAGTCAGTTTGATCAGAATCCAAGCAAATATGGATACTGAAAGCTGTGATTGAGTTTTTCTTTATATCATCTGTCCAGAAAGACGCTATCATAAATCAGAGGGAATTTTTTTCTTCCTCAAATCTTCTCTTTATGGACTTAAACTTCTTTAGATCTAATACGCCCGCAGTATTGAATTTATCGTAGTGCGTTAACTGTACTGCTCTATCTTGCTACCCTAACAAACTTGTAGCCAGATTTTTCTAGCCTGTCTTTTATTTCCTGTCTACTTATTAAAGATGAATTAAATTCAACTACTATGCTGTCTGTCATATAATCAATATCAATTTTCTTGACAGCCTGCTCATTCCTCAATTGCTTTTCTACAATTGGTTTACATGATATACAATACATTCCGACTACCTTAAAGAATGCTTTCTCTATTTTTTCCATTGTATCCTATGACTTCTAGTTACAATGGCTTCTTTGATATCGTTTTTCTCAACATAAAAGCACCAAGAATCAATATCCAAAGGAAATAGATTATCATGGAAATCCCACGTAGACCTCCGAAGTTACTATATCCAAAACCTACATACGCTACTTCTACACTAACAATAATGCTAATAGCGCCTACAAGAACTCCAGCTCCGCCAATCCATCTACTAAGAAGCATGCTGTTTACAATTGCCACGCCAAATATTGCTGCAACTGCCCCTTGTAGAATGCGAAAAATGCTATTGGTTCCATATTCAAGCCATCTAATTCCTTCTGCTACTCGAAACGTGATGTCTTTGTCCTCGGTAGGAGCAGCAGCCCAAGAATCTACTGCCATCTTGAGTGCAATTCCGTCAACAGCCTGAAGAATAGCGATGATACTAGCTGTCATTATAGCAACTGCAAAGCCTATCCAGGATAGTGCAAATGCTGTGCTCGATTCTGAGCGCACCAGTAACGAATGGAGAACTCCAAATCCCCCACCAAAGACCATCATTCCTCCTACAAATTGTCCAATATGAACAGCTATCCATGAATTGCTGTTGGCATACTCCATAAACACTAGAGGATGGTTAGCCGGATCTTCTCTTGATGGATGAAGCATGGTCGATACGATTACTATAACTACACCTACAATAAACGCAATTGAGCCAATTCTGAGCGTAGACCGATTAATTTGAGGCATATTTTGCTGCATTTGCTGTAACTACTACTAAGAAACGTAGAATGGCTATAAATAATAATGACTCATTTGTAGAGAGCTAAAGTTTTATCTAGGTAGCAGAGCTGATAAGCCATTACAAGCCAAAATAATAATGTACTTGCGGCAAAAAGCTAAAGCTAACAGTGCTGTTATATGATATGTGACATTCAAAGACCTGAAGAGAAGAGTTACTCTTGAGTTATCACAACAATCCAAGTTATCTGAAAGGTTGTACAACAAACCATTTTGGATATGGGATATTGCAGAGCACAAGCTCGAATATATCAAAACAAATGGGAATTGCTGCTTTAATCACATAATTGGTTTACCGAAAAAAGATGGAATTGAAGCCGTTATATGATTATCAGCAAATAATATTTGATTCGCTAGTTGCTCAGAATAATAACAAACATCTCTGGATAAAGAAAGCGACAGCATTAGGAAAATCAGAGTTCATGCTGCGGTTTATGGCCTGGCTTTGCCTAAAAGATAATTCTTTGTCACGCTCACAAATGTGTATTGTCACAGGACCTAGAATAGATTTGGCTATTGCTCTCATTGATAGGATGAAAAAGCTATTTGCAAGTAGCAAAGGTGTAACAGTTTTTGACACTAAAGAGACTGTTATTGAGTTAAATGGTGTAAAGATAGAAGCATTTGCATCACACCATCTGGATGCAATGCGTGGTCTACCTAATGTATCTTTCATACTATTAGATGAAGCTGATTTCTTTCCACCTGGACAGCAGCAAGACGCAAGAGATGTTTCTGAGCGCTACATTGCAAAGTCAAATCCTTACATAGTGATGGTATCAACCCCTAATGCACCAGATGGCTTGTTTGAGCGAATAGAAAAAGAATCTGAAGATGTCTGTTTGTACAAGAGTATATTCTTGGACTATACTTATGGCATTGGTAAGATATACACTGCAGAAGAAATAGAAAAAGCAAAGGCTTCTCCAAGTTTTGAGTGAGAATACAACCTAAAATATCTAGGAAAGATAGGGAATGTCTTCCACACAAAAGATATTGAAGCAGCAATTGAGAAAGGAAGGAAATACGATCCTGATACTATCAGTACTTCATACTTATACTTCTAAATCGATGGGTATAGATCCTGCATATGGTAGTTCTGCGTTTGGAATTGTAGTAACGCAATGGATGGACAACCATATTAAGATATTGCATGCAGAGGAGTATCATAGGTCTGACTATAATGAAATGCTATTTGTAGTGTATAGGTTAATTTCTAAGTATTAGGTAGACAAGATATACATTGATGGTGCAAATCCATCTTTCATAAAATCACTAAAGCTGCAGATAGCGAAGATGCAGATTATGATAATTGCTAGGTACAGAGCAGAAGAGTTAGGAGATGCAACTAAAAATATGATAATTGCTCCTGTGAATTTCAACAAAGAGCATAAAGCCATGCTAGGACATTGCAAAATGATACTAGAACAAGATCCTGGAAAAATTGCTATAAATCAAGATAAATTTGACAAATTAATTACTGCATTAAGAACTGCAGTAGATAATTATGGTGTATTAGACAGAGGCAACATCATACAACGACATATTCGATGCTTTTAGGTTGGCGTTGAAGTTTTACCATTTCAGAGATAGCAGTGAATAACGAAAAGTCTATTTTATTACCATATCTGATATACAAGTATTTTTGATTCTTGATTTCCTATATGTGGAACCGCAACATAAAACAGATGCAGCTCTGGTACGAAAAGAGATGTACGAGCACCTTGTGCTGTTGGAACAGCTGCAAGTGCACTATAATGATTTGCATCTCGTTGCTGAAATATATTTATGAATCCCTCGCCACATGATACATATATACGCTTTTTTGCAGTATCATAAAAAATATCGTCAGCATCATTTGCAATATCTAAAACAGAAACAACTTTACCTGAATTCGTGTCAAAAACCATAAGTTTTGGAGGATCTCTTGTGCCAACAAATAAGCGATGATTAGCCTCATCTTGTGTCAATGGAAAGTTATTTTGCGCATTAGTAATTGTCCATGTTTTAGATACCGTACGTTTTTGGCTATCGACTACCTCTATGGAATTGGACTGAGGAACATTAACAAAGATTCTCTGTTTCTGTCCTGATGATGCTTGATTTTCACTTTCTATTTGAAAAGATTCAGGATGGCCACTAAGCTTGATATCACCTACAATATTGTAACTTGTAGCATTAATTATGCCAAGTGAACCTTCTCCATACCCAACATAAAGTAGTTTGCTGTTAGGATCATAACGCATATTATCCGCATCATCATAAGGAAGCTTTATTTTCTTGATAATACTGAATGACTTAGCATCGAAGACAGCCACTGTACCATCTTTTCCATTCGATACAAAAATTCTGTTTAGTTGCGGAATAAAAATCACAGATTGCGGTTCATTTAGCAATCCAATATTACTACTACTAATGCTATTGATGCGTTTTCCTGCTTTCAAATCGATAACATCTAATGAATTGTTTCCAAGTTCAGCGACAAATAACTTTGGACCTCTGCTATCTATAGCCATATGATCAATACGACCAGTAATATTTGGGATGACAATAGTTTGAACTAGGCTGAACGAAGAAGATGCTTGCATAGCTTTTGCTGAAAGTTGTTTGCTATGTAGAAGTAAACTGTTTATGAGATTGTTGTTGCCTTGTACTGCAAGAATCATAGCAATAACCATTACAATGATCACCACTATAGCTGATATCATTGAGAAAGTGACAGCTAAATCTTATCACCTATTACTATTTGATCATTCGTATTCAAACCACATCCTTCTAAGAAGTATGTCTTGCATTAAATATGATTATCATTATCATTATGTCGGCAATACTCATGATCCCATCATACCAGGAATTTTAATAGGGGTTCTATAAGCCTTAGTGATGCTCACGCCATGATCTGCAGTAACTGTTACTGATTGAAGTGTAGAACCCTCCGGTGGTGAAAGCAATGCCTTTTCCCCTGGTGAAAGAGAAGCTAACTTTTCAACTGTCTTATCACCATTACCACTATAATTAACTACAATATTTGTTAGTGACAATTTGCCAGCATTTGTAACTGTTAGCCTTGCAGTATTAAATAAATTCTGATTGTCTTTTATTGGATCAATATCTATGGCATAATCTTTTGTAGGTTTAGCAAAAACAGATGACAGTAATACGACTATAATTACTAAGGTTACAGCACCAACAGATGCCAGTATAATCGTACTATGCATTATTACAATTATGTACAATAGAGAATATTTGATGATTTTGGTGCGTTTCTCTAAATATACCGTTAATTTGATTTTATCTTCATCATAAATGAAATAATTTATTTCTGACAGCAATCAAATATTGTTATTGTTATTTAGTATTTTGACCTTCCAGGCAGGATGAAGTTCATTCCATCCATGAGGGTTATCAGTTACCCATACCCCGTAAGCTTCTATCCTCTCATCATTTTCTGGAATTTGTACTAAGCTTGAGCTTTGATCTTTAGGAATGATTTCGATTACAAGCATTCCATTTACTTGTTTATTATTTTGTTCATTAAGCAACTTCTTATATGGCTGGTCTAAAAGTAAGTTGAATTGGTAATCACCATCATCTTCCTTAGTTCCTTTCATGTCATATACTATTCCAGTTATCTTTTCACATGTAGATAATACGTTGAATTGGGCTTGCCTGCTAACTCCTTCAAGCACATTTCCTTGTCTACAATTAAATTTGTCAGGATTTGTTTGTAATACTGTCTTAGGCCCAAAATAATTTGAGTAAGCATACGTTGCTGCAAATGATATAACTGCAACTATGACTAATATTACAATGATAATATCTCTTTTCCTTCTCAGATCTAATCACTTTTTATTGGGATTTCATGTTTTAAGTAGTTACTATCAAAAAATAGTTTGTATTCTGAGGATGGAGATTTTTCTTTTATTATTATTACAGTCATTTCACCATTTTCTGCTTGACAAAGAGTATTAAGATTGAGCATGTATTGTGTAACTAGCTAAGAGATCTTTCATGTTTTTGGTACATTTAACTAAGTGTGAGGGAACGGAAAATTGCTCTCAGAAAAATATAGATGTGAAGTTGGCTATTCCAACATTTTGATATCTATCATATTTTTTCTTCATCTGACAGTTTAATATGTTTGAAGTTACAGTACAACGCTATGTCATATACAATTTTTAATACTCCTCCTAATACAAATGGAGCTGATAAAATAGATAGCGACTGCAGTATATAACCAGCTAATGATGGAGACACACTCTGTGCTATATTCCTTGAAATATTAGTTATTCCTGCAGCAGCAGTTCTTTCATCTTCCTCTACAACTGCTACTATATAGGATTGTCTTGTAGGTACATCCATCTGCGAGAGAGCCATTCTGGCAAGATACAATGCGATGGCCAATGGAAGTGTGCGCGCAAATGCAACAAGTATTATCAAAATATTAGAAGGTATGTGTGTAAATACCATTGTATTTATCAGTCCTATTTTATCCGCAAGTTTTGCAGCTACTAGAAACGAAAATGCAGTTAAAACACCTGCAATGGAGAAAATATAGGATAGAGTTGTTAATTCAACTCCAAACTTTGTGAAAAACCAAAAAGAGACAATACTTTGAATAACAAACCCGCCTGCAAAAGAATCGATAGCAAAAAGACCCGATAGTTTAGTAACAATTTCTTTTGACTTTGGCGACAGAGTTTGTTTGAGCAGTCTTCGTGTGTTAGTTGTAGAGGTATTTATATTCCTATTAACCTCTATTCTGTTTGAGATTACAAGGTATATTCCTAACACTCCTAAACCAATTATGCTATAAAGTAAAAAGAGAGGTTTGATAGATTCAATTTGATTCAAACCATACTGTTGTGCATAGATCTGTGGCAAACCAGTAACCAAAATACCTGCAGACATTGCAAATGTTCCAGCCATATTATAAATAGCATAAACCGTGTTTCTTTTCTTAGGATCATTAATTGTTTGAGGTAGTATTGCTTGTTCAATAGTAAGAAAAGCACCTATTTCAGTTCCAGTTACATTAATAGTTCCAATAAAAGCAGATACAATCAATGCAATATAGTTATTTGTTAGAAAAAATACTAAGCCTGATATAGACATTAAAGCTGAATATGCAATTAGTACTTTTCTCCTACCAACCCTATCAGCATAAAAGCTAGCTATCAGAGTAAAGATTACACTATTTAACAGTGTGGCAGTTAGTATAAAACCAATGTAAAGATCATTGAATCCAATTAACTTTAGATAAATAGCCAGAACTACACTCAAAAAGCCATATGCAAATGTTCTTAGTGTCCTTGCAGCTAATAGTAACTTACCATCTTTTGTGAGCCATTTAAATGGAATAATTACTTTGGAGTCCATTCTAGCTCCATATGGATTTCTAACTTTTGGCTTTCTTTAGCATAGAGGTTGTGTTCATTGCACATATGCTTTTGATGTACTTGTCTAATGATATATCGGTCTCTTTTTCCAAACGCTCTGGGGTACCAACTAGTTCTGGTGCGAATGTTCTGCTTCTATCTAACAAAGATTTGTAATCGATATAGTTATGTGTTCGTAATTTAAATAGGTTGTGTATTGTTAAGCATTAACGATTTTACAATGCACATATTGTTAGACCATTCTGTATGTAGCTCCTGCTATCGCTGATTTCAGCGTGTTAGCAATAGATAAAACAGTCTCGAACGCTAGTGATGTAGGCATATCCATTGCACCTATACATTCTTTGAGACTGCTGTACTTGTTAAGATGTCTAATTCAGACATAATAGAGGGAAGCCTTACTATTTAATTTAGGCGTGTCCCAATAGGCAAATCCGAGTTTTTCATAAAATAAAGAACAGTTCATTTGGATGCTCGCTTACATTACATACACGAATCCATAGTACCCATGAAGAGTCAGGCAGCATGGTATGATAATGATCGCTTATATACTGGTCATAATATTACGCAGATGAAAAATTTAAGAATTCAAATTTAATGGGGTACCAATAGTAAGGCAAATCTGTGTACAATTAATGAAATACCACCGATTTAGCAGACAGAAAAAATCGATGTCTTCTGTTTACTACTACAAAAATAGAGAAAAATCAGATTAATCTGACTGCTGGACTATACTGCTAGATGGCATTAGCTGTTGCTTGATTAAGTTTGGATGGATAAGTGCCATCTTGCTATCATTTCTCTTCAATGCTTCAATATCTTTATTTGTTAACTGGATGAGTAATAGATCATTCCCTTGGTTTTATTTAGTTCTACATGACTTTTTAGACCTACGTCTGAGCCTATTTCCACAAAGTACGCATTCTATAGTATTTTGTTCATATGCCTTACCGCAAGCACTACAAAATGCAATCCATTTTCTAACTTCTGTTATTCCTTTATTGCCTACAGATTTGACTGGAATATTCAACATCGTCGCAACATTTCCAACAGCGTAGTCATCAGAAATAATCGTTGTTTTTAGCTGTAGCGCAAGTGCCACGATAGAGAGATCTGCATAAGAACATCTAGAAAAATCGCCTGTTTTTTTTGCTGTGCTTATCACTTGTTGCAGAAATGGTGCTTCCGGTTCAATTACTCTAAGCTTGTCTGCATCGATTAATGCTTCTAAAGCTCCATATGATTTTTTTATATGTTTTACTTCTTTAAAAACTGAGTTTGTAGTATAAAAGTTTGAATTGGATAGGAATGGAACACCTGTATAAAATGCACTTGCATCTAAAACAAATTCGCTAGAAGCCAAGTTTAGTGAGTTGTCTCAAACCTCTCTTTTTTAGACGAATGAATTCTGCATCCATTGAAAAGCGCGAAATCCTTACACTTTGGTCAGCTGTAACATTGAACACTTCTTGACCATCTATTATTAACTGTGCATCATGAGTACTTTTAATTTCAATATCAATAGCTGGAACCACCAGCCCAGGCATTCTATTGACTGATGCAATAGGGTTAATTATCAAACAGTCCATGTCTTCATATAAAACAGGCCCACCGATTGAATATGAGTGCGCAGTTGAACCCGTAGATGTAGAAATTATTATACCGTCCATCCTCTGCTTTATTTCATCATCGATTAACTTTATAGATAATATTGGTGTTTTAGTTAAATTGACTCTTGTAAATACAATATCATTTAATGCAGGAGGAACCATTTTTCCATTGATGGATGCTTGTATTCTAAGCCGAAAATCACGAAAATACTGACCCTTGACTATCATATCAATGGCAGATTCTATTGACCCTATGCCAACTTCAGATAATATGCCTCTATGCCCGCCTACATTTATACTGACGAGAGGCGTGTTGCATGGGATTATCCTGAATGCTTTCAGAGTGGTACCATCTCCTCCCACAGCAAAGACAAGATCAAGGTTAACGTTTTTTAGATCTTCTGAACTTAATGTATAAGTACTGTTCCCAAGTGTTAGCGGAAGAATTGAATATACCTTGATTTTCCTAGTTATTAGTAAACCCGCAATCATTTTAGCTGCTGTTTCAGCCTCTGTATTGTTGGTTTTGGTAATTATGGCTACATTGCGTATTGTATCCGCCATTTGGGTGCATTAACTACGCATTACTATTCTTAAATGCATTTAGATTTTATAGCAATACACTGATCCCACATTGATCCAAGAATATTACTCAGGGTTAGCCTTGCTATAAAATATATGGAACCTAAATATACATAACCCTTACTTAAATGGGTACATACTAAGCTTCCCATTATTCTTGCAAGCATAAGTACAAAGAAAGAATACGATATAGCATTAAACAACTCTTATAATAAGAAAATTCTATATGCATATTAGAAATGTCGTGTAATATTTGTCATTTGTAGGTCCAAGCCACACGAATAAATAACGTTAATTTTCAACAATTGAACGGGCCGATAGCTCAGCTTGGTGGAGCGTTCGACTGATAATCGAAAGGTCAAGGGTTCAACTCCCTTTCGGCCCATTCACTACATGGGTTCATATACCTATGTCATATTGGCAAGCATTATCTGTGAGGTCGTGAGATATCTATGCCAGCCAAGCTATCAACTCCCATTGGCAAAATATCAACCATTCCGAATTCTACAAATTACTCACTAATTACAGAGTTCCATATATGTGAAGAGAAATGGTACGATCCAAGACCAAGATAGGTACTTTTTCTGTTATCGAGTCCTTTGCCTAATTCTTCTTGTACGTTCAATTAGATTCATTAGCTGATAGCCATATTCAAGATTGTGTTTTATATGATTAATGCCATGATAAGCATCAGGTATGAATCTATTATCAAGAATATTCTCAATATAGAGCTGAACTCTTCTTATAGAATTAGCAGCTCGTGCAAGCTGATAAGGTCTAAGCTCTCTACCAACTTCTTTTTGTATTTCATTTTTAAATTCTTCTTTTGTTATTAGTTTGCTGCTGTAATGTTGTAACTTACTGTAGTTGTGGCATAGGTTGTTTATCCGCTTGAGGTCTGATTCTTGTAATCTTGTTAGGACTGTTGTATCTCTTGTCTCTTTCTTTTTGTTATCTGAGTAAGAATTTCAACAAGGCATTCCTTGATAGTGAAATTTTCTCCTTATGTATAGCGGCTGCTTTTGTGATTGTCCTTGTTGATGGGGTTGCTGCTGTTAATGGGTTCTCTTTTTCCTCTGCCCTCATTACTGCTTGTTGCTTTCTTGACTGATAGTATCTTTCAAGACCAATAATACTTACTTTGGTGTCTTTAGTGTCCATACCTTGATTAATAACAGAAATAACATCTACTATAATCTCTGGATAATATGACTTTAAACTGTCGCCAAACTTGTCGTAGTTTTCCATAATATCCCTGTACATCTTGAAAACTATTATTTCTGAACTAGTTCTTTTTTCTTCTATGCCTTTTGCAGCTAGCGTTAGGAAATTAGCTAATTGTGATTAAGAAAAAGTATAACTTAGAGAAGCATTTGCTATAATCTCCGTAGCACTAGTCCATTCATTTTCAGATTCTATTGCAACGTTCTCTGAGAGTTTAGCTGCATTTCTATAAACCTTGGAATCTTCCTTTATCTTCAAGTATTGAACTTGCATTAAACACAAAGAATACAAAAACAGGTTTTACCTCAAGTCAGGAATAGTCTAAGCTTAAGAGACATGTCTGGACTAATATTTTTTGTGATATGTACTTCATTTGGTATATCGCTATTTTGCATTATTAATGAGGGAATTATCTCTTCATCCTTTCTCCAACTTCGTTCCATCTAACTTATCCACTTCTACAAATATCGTTTCATTTTTCTTTGCAGAGTCTGAAGAAAAAAAAGTGTAATTCTTTAAAGAAAGAAGCAGCGGGACAATGTCTAACCCACCTATCTTCCTTTCGTGACGTCTTTATACAGAAGCGTAATAAAATACGAATACTAAATATTTAAAATGTTGGATTTGTCCGAATTTCTTTCCTATACTTTGGAGGCCTAGTATCTCTTTATAGGCTGAGCTAGGAGGAACATTAATCCCATTGTTCTGAAACATACGATAATGATATAGTTCGGGGAAGCGAATATACACAACCTGCTCTGTCGTCTAGCAAACACTGTAATTCTCGATCTTATAACATCACCTCTGCAATTCTTCAAAAATTGCACTCTTATCAGTTCATTATAGGAGTTATAGAAGTAACATTATTCAAATAACATTAATTATAAGTCAGACTCTAAAGTTAGATTCGCACTTGTTATAAGGTATAAAACGAAGGTAGATAACAAGGAGAATAGGGTTGTGTGGTTCATAAGACCTTATTTGTCCTGCTCTTTCTATTCTTTTTATATTCGATTCAATTTTGAGAGGCGCATATAACAAAAATCGAGAGTCAGTCATTAAACCTCAATAAGGAGTTATTCAATCTAAATGATGTAATAACAAACGCTATGGACTAATAGAAATTCATAACCTTTCGGCTGGAAAACATTTGCCAAGCCTATACAGGAATTTCTTAGTTTATACAATTTCAAAATAGATTTATTTTTCTGATAGTATTGTCAACTGCCCAAATGATTTGCCGTCATCATTACTTACTCCCATCACAGGTTCATTCATTGTCTGAGTCCTTTCCCACCATGTCACGTAAACGTTATTATCTGAAGCAGCAATTTGTGCATCTTGCGATCCTGAGTTAGCAGAATTGCTCAAGTTCATCTTATCTCCAAATGTCTTTCCTCCATCTGTAGAAGCTTTAAATATTATTTCATCATTCCCTGTTTGATTAGACCACCACACCACATAGGCATTATCACCAGATGTAGCTATTGGAACAAAAACTTGTACATCGTTATGCTTAATCTTAACTTTATCCTTACCCTTACCCTTATTTTGTTTATCTTCTTCCTCTTCTCCTTGCGGTTGCTGCTGTTGTAGAATTCCAGTGCCTGTTTGTTGTTGTTCTTGATCAGGGATAGTTGGTAGTCGGCCAGGTTCTGATTTCGTCGGTTCTTGTGGTTGTAGATTCCAGTGCCTGTTTGTTGTTGTTCTTGTCCTGGTAGTCTAGGATTTGGTTCTGATTTCAACTGAGCACTAGCCTTCTGAAACAGACTGGGAGTTAATGTTACAGTAGAGCTTATCAATAATAATGTGATAATTACTGCGGTCATGGACTTTTTATATAAGATTGAGCTATTTACTGAGCTGCTCATATCATATTTAGTATACAATATACTAGCATGAAGCTAGAAGTAATTAAGCTTGCCAAGAAAATCAGGAAATAAATCTTCAGATTTGGATATCCAATACCAAGAAAGGTTTTTTTCCTGTAGTGGAATGTATTATTACTTCATTGATAGCATATCTTTTCCTCAAATGTTTTACCATTATCATTACTTACTCTCATAACAGGTTCATTTATGTTTGATTTTGCTCCCACGATAATAACATATACATTACTTCCTGATGCTGCTATTGATGCATCTACTGAATCAGATGTAGTAGATAATTGTGATATATAAGGAAGGTACTATAGTAATCGTCGCTTCTTTAGAAAGCGGAGTTATCGCTCAGAAGTCAGTTTTTGACTATGCTTTGAGATGGATTAAGTGTCGTTTGCTAGAAAACCCCTAAAGGAAGGAGTAAGTTACCACTGCTTTATTCATCGTAGACAAATAAGAAGAATTGTCATAATTGCGGGTCAAGGCTCTCCGCAAATGAGCAGATCGGGGGCAACACATGTTTACTTTGTACTTACATAACTGCTGGCTTTGTATCCATTATTCTCCAGAATGTTATTTGGCTATATCATCGATCTTCTGTCATCCCATGACTAGGTAGTTTTTCACCGCTTAAAAAAGGAAATTCGGGGCAGCAGATTTTCACTCATCGTGAACTCTAGCTGGTATCATAGCAGCTAGCTCATACTGTTAGATTGACCTGATGGTCTATCATGAATCTACGCTAATCGTCATAGGGGATATCACTGTTACTGTAAACTGAAGTCACGTCTCCCTCGAAATGAAGGAAGTTCGGGGCAGCATATGATAAGATATGCCTTAAAGACTCGGTTAATAATGGCTACAGGCCGCTAAAGCTTTGATACTTTGAAGCCAGGCTCTCGTTATTCTACATATCCCTAGACATTTTACGAGCAGTCTTCATCCGTTCATTTTTCAAATCACTGGTTTGTTCTGGCACAGATCTTGGTTCTTCTCCTATCTGTCCACTAGTGGCATCATTTAATGCCTGGTCACGTTTTAAAGGATTCTTCCTTTCTACGCTCATTATCATCTATATAATATACAGTATAGTTAATAGACTTGTTCGTATGAGCGTAATGGACTTCCAATAATTTGTGACAGCCTAGCCGGTATGATACCAGCTATACAGACAGACCCAGACGATCTATAATGTTAACTAGTCATCCACAAATTCTGACAAGCTGTTAAAAATAGACAGTATCTCACAAGAAATACGAGTTCGGGGAACCATATTAATTCGAACATTACTTGCCTGAGTAGCAGTAATATTGTTATAGTTATTTCTTCTATTACATTAATTGTATGTGGAAAAGATGTATACAAAGCGAATAATGCTTCACCGCGTAGACCTGCGTGATTTTTGTATACGAACAGAAGAAGGGATGAAAGTAATTGAGTAAACCAAATTGGGCATGTGCTAGCTGTGGTATGAATTCCTCTAGGTTATCGAGTGTCAAACGACATATTCAAAATATTCATAGCGGAAATGCCAGTTACGTATCCTTTGTTGATTACTTAGCAGGGTGAAAATCGGGTATTTACTTTCCCATGATGCCCCCGATATATCAAAAGAAAAACAATGACACTAACTACAAAAAGAGGATAGATTACATGAACGTTATGACAGAAGAACTCTTTCGGCAGAGCATTAGACAGAAAATAGGAAATTCCCTGATCTAATTGACAACACAATTTTGTTTGCAAATTTCGGGGGAACATCCGTAATTTGGAATGGAATGGAATTGTACAAGCATGCTATATACAGTATTCCACACATGACGATGCATTTGACATTAGAGATCTGTATTATACACAACACCCTTAGTTTAATATCCTAATTTAATATAAATGGGATTTATTGAATATACCTGAATCTGTACTAAAAGATCATCTTATACCTAAAGATTACTACAAGCCAAAGATAGAAATTCGAAATTATTATTTAAAATGGAATGATGAATCGTATGGTATACCTCTCAAAGAGATACCTGAACTAAAAAGGTTTGTAACTAATGCAATTCCTTTTTTTGATATGAGTTATGAAGTGCTAAATAATCTTGGGAAGCCTAAATACAGGGATAAATATCGTTTCTATAAAGAACTATCTCCACGTATATGCATTTCATATACAACCAAGTATAGTCATATAGTTAGATATGAGCTGCATATGCTTTCAGATGGTTCTACGTTTATCGAAAGAATAGAAGGTGTTGAAGAAGTGACAACAGCGAAAACAAAAAATGATAATGACACCATAGCAAATCCACAAAGACATCATTTTAAACCAATATTTTATCTAAAATGGACATTAGGTGAGCTATTATTTAATCGTCAAAAGGTGGAAATGCATTAGATAAAAGCTTGGAAATTCCCTGATCTAAATCTGTCCAAGCTGTCCAGGCTCCCGCAAATAATAGTAGGGGGCCAGTTAGCTGTCTCTAACAGGATATAAGAAGGCCTGCGATAACTAACCGTACTGCTTATTCCATTCTTTGAAAGTTACTAACATCATGAAAGAAGAACTCTTTCGGCAGAGCATTAGATAAAAAATGTTCTAATTAACAACACAATTTCGGGGCAACAGAATAGAGTTATAAACCAAGTTTAATATCTGCTCAATATATTGGAAACTTATGATCTTATAGATTTTTTTATTCCAAGGAATGATAAAATATTTCCTCCAAATAAAATAAAGGACTCCATTGAAGCAATACACAACGATACCATTGTAATTGCAAAGGAATTGGGGTATGTAATGTCAGTCAGATAATAGAACCAGCTGATTTTGAAAAAATCTGCAAATACTATTTAGTATGGTACAAGCCACCTAACAGTAGCTATCGTCAATATACCAGTAACACTGCCAACTTTCAGTTTAACGAATACATAGATGAATTCTTATATGATCCAGCAGAGTTACCCTCACGTAATAAAGTTCAGGAATGTATCGAGACATTGAAAAATGGTTGGAACCATCCAATTGAAATTATTGTAGCATTTGATACTGCCATAAATAAAGATTTGATAGTTGCTGGTACTGAATATGGTTTGGCATTATATTATATCAAACAGACTGAAGAAGACAGATCACAAATTCTACTGTAACAAAATGACGTAGTAAATCTATGCCAAATGAATTCGTTGCAGTGTAGAAATATATTTTACCATGATTTTGCAAGACTCTTTCAAGCTGACGAATTTAAGTAGGGAAAATATTTACTACATGACTTGATTTCTGGTGAATCCTGCATATGTGGGATTATGAATTCATTCATTGTTTTTCGTCCTTTCTCCTGCTTCATTCCATCCACTTAGGTCCACCTCGACAAATATCATTTCATTTTTCTTTGCAGCGGCTATCCATCTCTTTAATGCCTGCTTCCAGTCTACTTCGTTTTCATCATTCAGTACCTGATCGAACGCATCAACAAATCTTGTATAAAACTCACCCACTTTTGTCATTGCTCTAAAATGCTCATCATCCTTTAAACCAATAGCAAATTCATTTTTGTCTTTGTTTGTATAAATACAAATCAGTGATTTTTGATGCTTATTGATGCTATTATTATAACTCATATCGTCATTGTTATGATTGTTCTTATCTTTATTTTTTAAATCAGTGCACCTTTAGTTTTAGCTCGCGACTTAATCACAATTTCGGTTCTTAAAATACATTCTAACTTCGGTAATGCTCTGTGAATTAATGAAATGTGTATTTAAGAAATTTCGGGGGTCTTCAAAAACTACAATAATTATCTAATCCCAAGAAAGACAAAAAATTGTTCGTTTATTTTCGTACATTTGCGATAGACATCATTTCGTCAAATTGATTATACATTTGCAATAGGCGTAAACCTTTTTCTGTTGTTCTAAAGTTGTGTTTCCCTTCTTCATATTCTAACACATCATTTTGT
>JBKOWU010000339.1:0-5520 GCA_046724555.1 Thermoproteota archaeon
AAATGTTCTAGAACCAAGAGAAGGAATTGGAGGACATTGTCTACCAAAAGATACTCGCATGTTCTTACAATCTTCCAAATCTATAAAGAGTAAAATATTAACAGCTGCTGTAGAAGTGGATCAAGACTATAGGAGATATAGGCAGCAACTAGCAAGGACTGACGATATTTTATCATCTCAAATTAATATATCTGAAAACAAAAGATAGTTTACATAGACTGCAGTAAACATAATGTTGCTTCTCACATTGTTTTTGATGATCTCAATGCACAAATAAGCTCATTTAACATCAAATTACGTGTTTAGCATGTAGGTCAGATACACAGATAATGAACCAAAGTCTGCAGAACAACCAATATGCTATTTATCACCTAAGAATGCAAGTTGCGGGTTAGTCTTATAATATTTAACTTATAGGTTCCCGCGAATATTTTATTTTTAGCAACAATAACATCGCATTCAATAATACACCGACTGAATTTCCGCCGATAATAACAATGTCACTTTTAGCAACTCCATAAACTACCCATAACGATAGTCCTATTATTAAGGCCATAATTAAGAGTGCTGATACATCATCCATTTTTCTAGTTTTAGTGCCTTTGATGATTTGCGGAATCGTACTAGAAATCGCGAATATGGTTGCAAGGATGCCAATTAGAGGTATCAGCGTATCAATCATATCAATTGTTCATTCAGTACAGCATTATATCTACCGATTACCTTTGCACAACGATATACAAGATAATTGTATGTGACCTAAAATGTTATAAATGGATAGAAATACAGTCAACGCAGTTTAGATTGACCAAAATACAGAGAATATACGAGGTCGGCAAACCCAAACCTGCACAAGACGAGTTTGCATATGATGTTAAGCATGGTCTCAGTCTTCCAAGAAAAAGCCTTAAATCAAAATATTTTTACGATAAAATAGGTTCGTCTTTATTTGAACAAATATGTGTCCAGCCGGAGTATTATATAACTCGAACTGAGGCCGATATTCTGCGGGAAAGACTACCTGAGATTGTGAGCCTGTTTTCGGATGATATAAGTATAGTGGAGCTAGGTAGTGGAAGCGCTTCTAAAACTAGAATAGTATTTGATCACGTACTGCAAAGACAAGATTATCTTCACTATTTTCCTATAGATGTATCTCATAGCATGCTTTCAGAATCCATGAGAACCTTGTCCTCAGATTATCCCACTCTTCATATAACTGGTATTTCTTCAGATTATTCGAATGGCTTAGATAGAGCAACTGATCTTATAGCATTAGAATCTCATGTTCCTTGTAAAAAGCTAATACTTTTTTTGGGCTCGAGTATAGGAAATTTCGAACCTCAAGAAACTGTATCTTTTTTTCAAATGCTAAGGGACAAGATGGAACGAACTGATCTCTTATTAGTGGGATTTGATCTCCAGAAAGACCCAGCAATAGTGAATTCAGCTTATAACGACAAGGCTAAGATAACACGAAAGTTCAATCTAAATTTGCTTTCCAGGATTAACCGAGAGCTAGGAGGAGACTTCAACATCAAAAGCTTTGAACACCACGCGTTTTACAACCTAGATGAGCAAAGAGTAGAAATGCACTTAGTTTCAAAGAGAGATCAGGAGTCTCATATTAAACTTATTCAAGAATCATTTAGATTTAAAGAAGGCGAATCAATACATACGGAAAATTCATACAAATATTCACTTGAACAAATAAGAAAATTAGCTGACGATAATTGTTTTGAATTAAAAATGGATTTTATGGATCAACGGAAATGGTTTGATTTGGCGATTTTTTGTCCTATATAGATATATTTAAATCATGACCTATATACATTACAAAATTATAATTAGCTATACATCTTCAGCACAGCGAAAGCCCGCAAAGAGTATCCTTTCATGCGGTTTGAAATAATTTCTATAAGTATTTCTTATCTGCTTAGCCGGAGTGGCAAAACTACCACCGCGGAGTACCTTTTGGTTTATTGCCCATTTGTCCGTATATTCTGAGAACTTGGATTTGAATCCAGGATAGAGTGTATACTCAGATGATGTCCATTCCCACACATCTCCTATCATGTGATGACAACCAAAGTAGCTCTTTCCGGCCGGGTAGGAACCAAGACTTGAGGGACCCCATAAATGCGATTCCAGAAGATTTGCATGTACTGGACTAGGGTTGTCGTTTCCCCATGGATATAGACTCTTCTTCTGCCGATCTTCATTCCAACTTGAAGCCTTTTCCCATTCTGCTTCTGTTGGGAGCCTTTTGCCTGCCCATTTTGCGTATGCGTCAGCTTCATAATAACTAATGTTGGTCACAGGTTCATTTGGATCGATTCTTTCTAATCCGCGGAAGTCTTTTTTCATCCATACGCCTGAATTCCATTCCCAGTAAAGAGGAGCGGACCAATTTTCTTCTATCACTTGATCCCATCCATCGGCCAGCCAAAGCCTTGAATGGCAATAGCCGTTATCATTGATGAATTCCATGAACTGCCCATTGCTTACTGGTGCAATATCTATTTTGTAAGAGTTCAAATAGACCTTGTGTTCGGGAGTCTCATTGTCATAACAAAATTGATTACCATCAAACCCTATCTTGTAAATTCCACCCGGGATTTGTACCATTCCTGATGGTTTTTCAATTTTCCTGGGATGTTCAGGTCCCATGTCAATGATTGTCACAGGTTTGTAGTTATCTTGCGGATCTGGAAAGCGATGGAAATAATGTTGGAAGTCATAGATCATTAGTTCTTGATGTTGCATCTCATGTTGATTAGCTAGCAAAATGTCATATCTAAGTTCTTCAGATAGTTTGTTGGAAGACTGTGCCGTTTTTAAAAACGATATGATCTTCTCTTCTATAAATGACCGGTATTTGATAGTCTGGCTTACCGTTGGTCGAGGAAATTCACCTCTCTCAGATTTAGGAAGTATATTGCCAAATTTCTGATAATAAGAATTGAGGTATTCTAAATTGACATTGTCATTTGAACAAATTTTCTCTCCATATTTCTCCAAAATCTTATGAAAGAACCAAGTTACATGAGCAATATGCCAATTTGGTGGACTGCCAAATGTGCTTGACTGTATAACTGCATCTTCAATATTCAACGGCTTGAAAAGCTCAAGCGTCTTAGTTCTAACCTCGATGAATTGAGAGAGCAGATCTTCGTAGGTTTCGCCAAACAGTTGAAACATCTTACGTTTGAGATCTATGAAGCAAACTTATAAATTAATACTTGGAATCTTGTAGCGTATGATAAGCTGCCGCTAACTGCACCTGATGTCATTCTGTTCAGGATTATGTAAATAAGCGTTAGTCAATTATTAAGGATCTCTGTTGTGAGATTATTGTGGTTCAAAAAGCACAAAGGCCTCTATGATTTGATTTACTGTTAGACGGAAGGATGGTTGCACAATCCTATCCAATCTGTATTATCAATCATGATATGAATTCTTTGATAAGACTCCGGAGTTAACTATTGAACGCGTAACAGAAAGCAATTTCTTAACATCGTTCTCGTCATGGCTGTCAGAGAATGTGCCCATTTTTAGTGGCAAAAAGAAGATTCCATAATTGCCCATCAATGCTGTGTGATACTTTATGAGAAGATCCTTATTTGACATTGCAACGTCGGTTGCATTGGTTATTTTTTTCGATATGTTCTCAAGAAAATGCATTAGATAAAGCGACCCAGTTCCTGTTATTTCAGCATCAATTTTTGCTTCTGAAAATATCTTAGTAAGACCATTCCTGGTAAGATTTCCTAGCCTGTCAAGTTTTCCATAAACTTTAATTTTATTATCTTTTAGGTATGTGAGAGTAGCAAGACCAGCTGTCATACTCAGCGGATTGGCTGAAAATGTTCCGCCACCTATTGCACAACGTAGTTGTTTTTCTTTCATCAAGACAGGATCAGCAAGAGACATCACTTCTTTCCTGCCACAGACAGCTCCAATTGGCAGACCCCCACCTGCTATTTTCCCTATTGTGAACAAGTCTGGCTCAAGTCGATATAATGCTGCCGCGCCATTAATCGATACCCTAAAACCAGTTACTATTTCGTCTAATATGAACAAACTGCCATTCTTGTGAGCAAAGTGTTGTAGACCTTGTAAATATCCATCGGCCGGTAGTATGCATCCTGCACTGCTAAGGATTGGCTCGATAATAATACATGCTAAATCGTCCTTGATAGATTCTAGGACCTTAAGTGATCTATCGAGGTCATTAAAAGGCATTGATTCTACGAATTGACCATCATCTTCTATGATGCCAGGCCCCTCCGGGTCTTCGAAGGGATGATTTACTGTCTGCATCAAGGTCGTATTGAAGCCATGCCATCCTCCTATAACTTTTGCAATTACCCTTCTTCCAGTCTTAGCTCTTGCCAGGCGTACTGCATACATAGTTGCCTCTGCCCCAGTACTACAGAACCTTATAAGTTCTGCTCCAGGCATAAGTTTCTTAATTAATTCTCCAAGTTCTACACTGACCTTGTTAGCGGTTCCATACAAGGTGCCATTTTTTCCCTGATCGGAGAGAGCTTTTACGACTGGCTTTGGAGAATGACCAAGAATAAGAGCCCAGTGTCCCATCCAATAATCAGTATATTTGTTTCCATCAACATCATACAGGTATTTCCCCTTTGCAGAGTTCGCGAAGAATGGATAAGGTTCAAAAAATCGGATATTATGATTGACTCCTCCAGCAAATACTTTCATAGCTCTGCGATAGAGCATTTTTGATTTGTGAGTTTTACTTTTATAAATTCTCTGAACTTCAGAATATAGCATATGTTAGAAAGAACTTAAATTGCGAATCTTTTATTTGTTTATTTGGCTTACTAAAACTAGAGTACAAATTAATAAGAAATTATCAATCATATATCTATAATGTACATTTAGTTTCATTCTACAATTCCAACGCCAATTATGTAAATAAAATTGGCATCTGTCTGATAGGCTAAGGTTTATATTCTAATTTTGTTCTATGAATAATTCCTGAACGTAACAAGCAAGGCGGCGTCGGCGATGAATTTGGTCGTGGTGCCAGTCTGTGATTCACCGACCTCCAGTTACGCTCATAACATGGAGATTCGATTGTATAATGATTGAATCTGACGTTGGTCATAGCATGTGCATACACATGTGATGTATACACCCGCACAATATAATAACTATTGTCCGGCCGTACTCTTTATTTAAAGTATAATAAAAAAGGATTGACTCCGGTTGATCCTGCCGGACCCGACTGCTATCAGAGTAGGACTAAGCCATGCGAGTTAACGTAGCAATACGTGGCATACGGCTCAGTAACACGTAGTCAACATGCCCAGGGGACGTGGATAACCTCGGGAAACTGAGGATAAACCACGATAGGTCATGATTTCTGGAATGATTCATGGCCGAAATCTACATGGCCCCTGGATTGGACTGCGGCCGATCAGGCTGTTGGTGAGGTAATGGCCCACCAAACCTGTTACCGGTACGGGCTCTGAGAGGAGGAGCCCGGAG
>JBKOWU010000364.1:0-3188 GCA_046724555.1 Thermoproteota archaeon
TCATTTGATTTTAAACATACTTTTAGAAGAATATCAACAAATTCGCAGAAATTAAAGTAAAATGAACCTTTAGTGGCAGCTCCAACACACACCACACACTACACACACAAACTGAGTTCTTTTCTTACAATTCTTGCATTCCTGATACTTTGCTGTCATTGTATCTCTCAGATACTCATGCATGCTAATATATTGACATATGATGGTAGCCTATTAACTTATTATACTATTTTCTTATTAGATACAAGAATTTCAATATATATTGAACATTACACCAGAAAAGAAATGATACGCCTTGTCGATAATGGAAAAACAACAAGGATATCAAATCGTATCGATACTTTGACGTGTACTTGGCAATTACTTTGTCATAATCTGGGTCTTACCTTGAATCTGCGAAATACGTTCTCAATGATAGATAATATAGATAATAGAGTCAGACATCATAATGTTGTCTTTTGATCTTTTGTTCAGCCATTTGATCAGCCTTAAGTTGTACTGCTGCTGCTACTGCCTATCCTGTCTTTGCATTCTATGATTAGAGTGTTATGCCATTTAAATGGGTGAATTATAAGCTGATTCTTGATAAGAGAGAGGATATATGAAAATAGCGATAGCATCACATATAACATTGGACTCAATTGACAACCAAGACAGTTACCACTTAGGAGGTTCAGCATGTTATTGTGGCTTAATTTGCAAACAACTTGGGTTTGAAACCATTCTAGTCACCAAAGTGGGAGAAGATCTTCCAGAAGATAAGCGAGATTTTCTAAAGCGAAATCTTGTCGATATTAAGCAATTTGAAAAAGAATGTTTAACTACAAAATTTTTTATTAGACAACATAATGACGATACTAGAGAAGTGACTCTATTGTCCAAATGTAATCCACTCACGGTTGATGACGTTAGTGATATTGATGCAGATGGTTGGATAATAAGCCCTGTTATTGACGAGGTTCCATTGAACGTACTTAGAGCAATAACTAAGAAGGGAAGATTTGTAATGCTGGATCCGCAAGGTTATCTGCGGAAGGTACAACCCTCAGGAACCATTTCACTTTCTAAAAATGTAACTTTGGATTGGTCAGGTGTTTCTGCTGTCAAAGCAGATGAGGATGAATTTAAAATTCTTGGATCTATAAATACTGACTTTGTAATTTCTACAACACGAAGAGTAATTCACATGAATGAACACGAACTGCGGCTTGACTATATTCCTACTATAGACGCCACAGGGATAGGCGATATTCTATCAGCAGTATTTACCTGTATATACATTAAGGAAAAAGATTCAAGATTGGCGATATGTAGCGCTGCAGGTGCTGTAACAGCAGCCCTCAAGGCAAATGCTAAAGGTCTAGACAAAATACCTACAAAATCAAAAATTCAAGAATATACTGCCAATTTTTATAAAATCTATATTTAATACTCTGACTAGAAATCGATCGATCTAACCATGTCAAATTAATTCGGTAATGGCATAATATTTAACTCAAAATAGAGGTAAAATACCTCATAACGTTATATTGGCCTTTTTACGATATTCTTCTAATTAACCGGTAGAAGTGGAGTATCCTAAAATAAATGCTGATAAGAAAAAAACGCTCTTAGCAAAAGTTACGCTTTTGTATGTATTATATATAAAAGTTTTGCAAAATCATAGATTATTTGCAGCAGTTGCGGTATGGTGATATCAGATAAAGTTGAAGATGCAAGTCATTCAGAACGACGTATATTTAGTGGTGGACAAATAGATGACACAAGAGCTAGGATAGGAGCCCCAACTTCATTAGCACGCCATGATATGGGGCTTGCTACCATCATAGGTGGGAGCGATAGAGATTCTAGTGGACAGAAAATAGATCCATCCATTCATTCTACAACGCAAAGATTAAGGAAATGGGATTTTAGAGCACAATTAAACAGCCCATCAGATAGAAGTCTGACGACAGCTTTTAAGCTGCTTGACAGATTAAAAGATAAACTTGGATTATCGGATGCAATAGTTGAGAACTTCTCTACTCATTTTCATGTCTACTAGATTGCCGTTGTTGTCTATACTTCTTTTTGATGACAATGAGCTTCGATTATCATTGTTATGATAGACCAAAGCGGAGTATTTCTCTAGGTCACCTCTCATTGAATGAATAAGAGAGAAAATGGCTAGCTGTAAAAGTCTCTTTTTGTCTGACAAGGACTCATGTATTTTATTCTCAATACTCTTTATGACTTTGATGTATTCTTCATGCTTTTCTATTTGTTTTACCATAGATGATTCTACTTAAGGGCCGAAGTCATACTAGTCTTTGTCATGCCTGTCACAGAAGAAGAAGCAGAAGCAGAAACAGCTCCCCTTGCTGCACCACCAGGCTGCAAAGTAAAGGTCATCAACGGATTAGATGCTTGTCCATTTTTGTTTACCTGTTCGGCAATCTTCATGACTGTATCTTTAGGCAACATAAAATGAATTACATCTTTCTGAGGATTACTGTTATCGACTACAATATTTTTTGTTACATCGATACCGTTTACTGTCCCAGAATATGATGCCTTTGAAGTAAGCGCACTTGGTTTTGGAATATGGAATTCTTCATGGACAAAAATCTTGACTTTGTTCAATCTATTTAGGTCCCAATCAAAGGGCATCGCAATCTTCATTTGCATGTCCTTATTGTTAAAGCTAAAGTCATTTAGCTTATCGTAATAGGAAATTATCTTAATTGGCATTTGTTTTCCATTAACGGCTATATTCTTATTTTGAGTGATTCCTACACTCAGCCAGCCATCAAAGGTAGGTTGTTGATTATCTGGAATAAGCGTTCTATCAAAGTCTATTGTTGATATCTGTACTTTGAAATGGTATAATCCGCCTTGCAAAAAGATTGGACCTGAAGCAATTACAGGATTCTCCGATGTACCTGTGTAGGCATTCAATATAGGATCTTGATCTCCATTAACTACTATTTGACTTGTGTTCATTGGTTTCATCTCTAGATGTAAATCTCCACTATGATCATGGAACGTATTAGCTAGTAATTTCTTATCTCCTTTATCTATAGTTATAAAATATGTTACATGTTTGATACCTTGATTTGTATTTGAATCAAATAATTTAAATTGAATAACTGGCGTTTGACCTTGTTGTTGGACTGTTTCAGTTGTAACTAAAGGAGGCCACATTTTTA
>JBKOWU010000209.1:0-4180 GCA_046724555.1 Thermoproteota archaeon
GGTTTAGTATATTCTCTGTAAGTCGCTGTAACCTTTTTGCACTTCTTATAATTACATCTAAAAACTCATGCTCATCTGCATTTTTTGTCCTTGAGCGAAGAACCTCAGACAAACCTATTATTGGTTGGATAGGATTTCTTAACTCATGAGCTGCTATATTTATGAACTCTTTTTGCATTTTATCATGTCTTTTTAGTTGTTCATATTGGATGTGTTCATTCCACAACAATTCAAAAAAAGATCTCGACGAATATACTCCTACCTTGCTGTTTGAATATTCTACAAATCTTATTGCTCCTGAGAAATCTTCAGCTTTGGGTTCTTTGATCCCAAATCTGAGAAACTTTGTATTATCTACGACCATTAGACCTGAATGAGAGCTGCCACCATTGAGAATCTTGATAGCTGGTGCCTTCTTGCAGGTTTGTTCTACAACTTGTGAATTCTCATCTGTTATAGGGCAGATAATCTTTACTATTGCTCCTTTATTCTTTGAGGCATTAATTAAAGAATCCAAAACTCCGAGTCTGTCTGCTCTGATTATTGCTTTACTATTAGCAAAAAGTACCAAAGCTTCTTTCTCCACCGACTTTGCAAGGTTAATATAATTCTCAGCTGCTTTTTCATTGTCTGAAATGACTTCAAGGAATTCTGATTCTATCTCGTCTTCGATCTCCAATATTCTTTGATAGGCTGGTATAGATCTATCCCAAAAACTATCAAAGATATATCGCTGTTGTTCTACAATTTCTCTCACATTGCTATCGATAATCTGTGATGCTACTACTTTTTCTTTCTCAAATAAAATTATAGGAGAAAGGTATTCTGTTTCGCTTAACATAAAATTTCCTTTTATTCCTTCTAAATGTCTTAGCTCATCTACTATAGACATTAACTCTTTACAATAAGAAATATTGTCTTTAGTAATTTCTGTGAGGCATCTCAGCCTTACATTTCTTCTTTTTGCATCGAGAAATGCTTTCTTTATAGTATCAATTTCAATTGTTAGTGGCGGCCGCGTATAACTCATACACGTATCGATTCTTCCTCTTGTTTTAGAGAAAAATCGTAACTCTGCATTTATTACATTGTCAATACCGTGTAATACTTTGGTATTTTCTGTATTTTCATTGAGATTTGAAAATTTAGCGTAAAATCCCTGTTCTCTATTATCATTATTGTTACTATTCGTTACGGTGGGAATTTATGTCATCTTCCTGACGGCTATTACAATGTACAATGATCATTATCCCCTTCAATAATTTGTGCCAATAGCTATACTTAAGTTTATGTATAAAGCATTGTCTAATAATAAAAACAATGAACTATAACTTATCTTCATTCTCAATGAAGATGATAATATATACCAAGAGTATATCGTTATATTGTATGTTATTTAAGTCGTGAAAGCATGTGTATAAATATAATAAGCCATAGTCTTTTCTTCTAATATTAATCTGTATCACTGCTATCTCTGAAGTGGTAAAACTTTAGTGCCAACCTAAAAGCATCAAATATGTCATTGTAGGATGTTGATTCTTTATCTAATGTTCCATCATTATCTACTGCAGTTCTTAATCCTCTGGCAACAGTGTTAGTTCGCGTGTAAACAACAACACGCATTACTCAATGTGTATGATTTCTAGGCTCATGTGATGCTCCGAGGCCTGTTAAAGTACCAGTATAGTCACCTGTAATCTCTTCCACAAACTCAAACTTATCTAACCGTTTGAGAATATCAAGTGTCAACCTCATATTTGTCACATAGTGAGTACCTTTATCATATATTGCTGGAACAAAGCCTGTAGTTTCTGTTATATGTTGTTTGCACCATTCTGAATTAGTACCAGGCTTAGTGAATACCTCTACCATGTAAAAAGGTGCACGTTCAGATCTATTTTCCTCACGTACTAGCAGATCATTAAGAAGTACAGGATCTACTTTTGGAAGGTAAGTATGGTATAGCGTCTCAAGCCCATGGAAAACAGATCTTAATTCTTGTAATTCAGACATTTTATTTCATTACACGACCTGGACTTGCTTGAGGTGATGTCATCAAGACCATTTTCATTTCTTTGAACATACAAGATTTCATCATCTTCTTTTCCTCCTCACTAATGTCCTCTTTGAGTCTACATGCAGTAAAATGCCATGCTACTTCAAGTGATAGATATGTTGCCGCGAACCCCATAATCACATATGCTAGGTTTTCAATCATATTGTATGTACCGTATAAGTTACTATTTAGTCTCAGTAGAAGGCGCATATGATTAGTCATAATAGCATCATTTCATGTTTTATTAGGTAGTAGCATAGCTATGAAGCTGCTGCAGATATAGAAGATAAAAAATAAATGAAATTGCAGTTGCTTTTGCTATTTTCCTATCGTTTTTTCAATTTCATTTACTGTGAAATACCTTCTGCAGCCAAGCTGCATCTATTTATAAGAACATCAGTTGTTGTTGGACTTACAGGAGTAATCTTGTAATCTTTTCCAATAATATATTTTGGAACAGTTTGACTATCGAACATTTTTACGTGTAATGCATGAGCATAATCGCATTGGTTATAACTCCTCTGGTTTTGTAGATTTGAGTTTGCAATAGTGGAGGTATTATTATATACTTCATTGGCAACACCAATTATCGTTAAAATTGATATGGATATTATAATGAGAAGAATTGCAAAGGCTTTTTTGTATCCATATATAGATATCGATGTCATCATAGTCATTCATCATATGCTAGTTTCAGGTTACTATTAGATTCTATTAGGAAGGCTTTATGATAACTAACCAACTGGTACTATTGATCGTATCTAGATCTAAATGTATATATGTATATATATTTGCATATTTGAAATAAAGACAAGTAAATCTGTCGTATTTCACATAATTCATGCATATGATATTATTGCCTGATTATCAAGTATGCGATCAACGTTACTATTGTAAAGAAACACGATTTCTAATGCCTATCTACCTACCTAAAAAAATGCATTGTATACATATCATAAACAGACTCTACAAGACATATTCCGGTATGAGCTTAAGATATCTATCACACTCGTATAATCAGTGTTATGGAAAAGAAGAAAATAATGGCAAAGAGCATAACATTGCTTCTAACAGTGGCATCGCTGTCGGCTGTACTAGCAGCAGGAATTGGTATTTCTGCTGCAGCGAGTCTATCACCAGCAAATAACTACAATAGCGGAAGTTCCTACAAAAAAATTACATGTTTGGACAAAGTCCTTGAATTGGGCCAAGAAGGAGTAATACGTGATGTGGGTGGTTTCAATGGCGCATTATTTGAGTGCTCACAAATACAATGGTCTGGTTCAATCTATGCAGTCGTTGCTAAGTAATCATAATCCTACTATAGGTGATAGAGGGTTATGATAAGATCATTAGTGTTAACTTTGACAGCAGCATTAGTTACTATTCTAACACTTTCTGTTCTACTGCTGCAGTTTCCTTCATTACCAAAAGCACATGCTATTGCTGCTGATACTACTATTAACAACTCTATTAAGATGACAAAACAACAATCTTTTGTTGATTCAAGTGGTAGACTAAATGTTATAGGCGTAGTAGATAACAATGGGAAGATACCAATTAGTGTAACAGTTAGTCTTAATACTGTAGATAAATCAGGTAGCAGTAGAACACTAATAGATTCTACTTTTGGTAATATTATATATCCATTTACTGGTGCGCCATTTAAATTCGTAATTGAGCCAAATCAACAATCAGTTAAAGGTATGGCATTTATCTCCAGTGTAAAGCAGATTCCAGTACCATATTACAATGTAATAAGGTTGAATTATTCTAACATGCCAGCAGCTGCCAGCAGCAGTAAAGCTATGGTTGGGACAGCCAAGAATATAGGACCATTTGACTTACATGATGTAAGTGTATATGCATCAGCACATGACAGAAATGGAATCCAGATTGATTCTGTTAAAAGTAATGTAATGCATTTGATAAAGCCTGGTCAAGAAGCACGATTTATGGCTCTTCCAGACTCTACTACTGCTCCACACATCTTCTATTATAGCTGTGCTGGTATGTCGCTTGGTAATGATCCTATGACTACTTTAGATATTGGCAAAGGTCAGTCTATTTTATACGATATAAGAGGTGTAGTAAGGATAAGCGATTTTAAGTACAATGCGGATA
>JBKOWU010000104.1:0-3063 GCA_046724555.1 Thermoproteota archaeon
AGGAGAAACTCATTATAATCTTGCTCACGATCTTGTGTTTTGGTGCGGATAGATTTGAGTGATAAGTCTGTTTGTTGACAGACAAAAGCTCAACGATTATGTTGTGATGGTTCAGTATTGACTCCGCACTACTTTGCCAAAAAATTTATCGAGAATTGCATTATAAAATTCTACGGCTAGATATTTCAGCATCAAATTATAGCAACAATTACCTTGAATGCAAATATAGCTATGTCATATAAGAATGTCCAATGAACCACACAACTCTAGCATTAGTTGCTGTCATAGCAGCAGCAGCTTTAGTAATAGGAGCATTCGCATCTCCAGCATTCGCAGACAGCAGCAAAACAATTGTAAAACAATCAAACAAACAAAAATTACATCAGAGTGGAATATTTAATGAAGCTGACCAAAGCGCCTCTAATTGTATTGCTGTATTAAACGGAGCTAATGCATGCAGAGAACAGAACAACGGACCAAGAGAGTAGCAGCAGCACCAGGAACATAACCGCAAATCAGGAATGTTATAGTATTAGCGGCAGTTCATTTTTTATTAATACTGTTGCTACAAATTCCTTTTTTTCAATGAGCAAATCAATCAATCAATCAATCATAAGTGTGTAGCATGACATTTACATCCACATTTTCTTACATCTTCGGTATTGATTTTACATATATCATGATGACTTATAGCGCAAGCGAGACTTAGCGCTGTTTCTTTGTTCATTTCTTTATTCATGAAAAGTGTGTATTGCAACTTATTTGAAGCTGATTATAACCTGCATCAGAAATTTGTACTGGAAGGATTTCCCTGTTTTATATTATATTATATTATGTTTTACAATTATGTTATGTTATGTTATGTTCTTTGTTGTCCTATCCTACTCTACTGTTCCTTAAACTGGTAAAACTTTAATGCTAACCTAAATGCATCAAATATATCGTTATGTTCTTGCTTTTCTTGCTCTCGCTGTTTGGTTCTGATATATTCTAGAGTCCACCTTCGAAATACCATCATACAATCTCCAAAAAGCTCGATCGTTGCATCTTAAGAATGGTTGATCTGAAGCCTCAAAATAGACAACAATCAATTTGGGATTTAATATTTGAACTTGAAACTTTACCTGATAATTATTCATAATAAATTAAAATACATATATTGTGGAATCTGACAGGATTAATCAATGCCATTAGGGAAGTCAGAGCCTTTAGTGTTAGGTGTCCTAATTTCCATAGTATTGACAGGCTTAGTAGGAATCCCATTTGGCGATCCAAGGTTTATCCCCATAGCAATCTTGCTTGAATTAGTATTTATTGCATTAGCCATATCTGTTTTGAGAGGTTGTAGTAGGTCACTTTACATATGTATTGGGCTTGGAAGCCTAATAATTATTGGCAATACTATTACTACTGCTCATATTCACAGAATAATGACCTTTGCAAAACCAGTTAATACCGTTGTTTTAATTATTGGAGGCTATGTGTTGCAAGCTTTATTAATATATTCAAGCGCCCGTGCCATTATGAATAAAAGAAGGGAGGACAGCAGTAGGAATAATAAAACTTTGACGGCTTCCCACTATTAGAATAATGGTATTAGCCATAAAGCCAGTCTTTACACATTTCTATTACATATTTGTATATATGCTATATGCTACATTTGTAAATTTATTGTATAGGCAATTGCCTGGCCGGAGAAGGCACAAGATCTATATTATTTGCAGTTTAATTTATCGAAAAATCACTCACTCTAGCACAATTCAACTATTGTAAAGATAAATTAGACCAAAACAAAAATTCAAAGAGAATCAGTGTTTGGTAAATACTATCAATTACAGCTCTATAAGTAAGCCATTCGTAATTACAGCTGTAATTCTTCTCTTCATAGGATCCTCTATTGGATCAATCTGGATGATGTCTATATTTGGCGTTGCCACTCTACCTACATGGCTTCAAAATACATCTGAACTTCACAAGATGCTGCAGATTGATGGTTTTCTAACTTTACTTATAATGGGGATAGGGTATATGATAATCCCACGATTCCGGAATATACAGCTTGCATCTTCAAAGCTTGCATATATTTCTTTTTTTCTCATAATTGCATCTCTGGTTATGCAATCAGTACAGATAACCGATAGCAGCAAAAATTTGTTAACATGGGTCATGGTTTTAAGGATTTCTGGAATATCAATATTTACACTGATTATTCTGTGGACATTGAGGGTTAGACCAAAGCTCTTAGGACTATCAGACCATTTTATTTTTCTTTGTATAGTTGCTCTGATGACTGTTAATGTAATTGATCTGTCAGGGTATAGATATTTTTTTAGTAGTTCGCTGATTCGTATTCAATTATGGCTACTCTTTCCGATATTGATGATCTTTGGAATTGAGTACAAGACATTACCATCTTTCATTGGTTTCATAAGGCCAAAGAAAACTTTAGCTATATTTTCTTTGGTCTGCATTTCTATTTCTTTGGTTGCTGGTCTTGTACATCTCATAATCGGAGATAGGATCTTACCACTTTCGATGATTTTTAACATTACATTATTTACTTCTGCATTGACGTTTGCCAATTCAACCTATGCATTTGGAGGATTTGACAATAGTGAAATTCTACGTCTTATCAAGGGAGAAAAGAAAGCCCGTTATAGCTTTATTGTTATTCATATTAAAATATCATTTTTGTTTCTGTTCATAGGCATCTTAATGGCTTTTGTTTCTGGCATATTTCATCAATTCTTTGCTTTTTATGATCTTGCAATCCATAATATTGCGATAGGATTCATTGGGCTTAGCATAACACTTTATTTGCCGCTAATGCTTCCGCCTATAACTGGAAAAGTAATTCATTTTACTAGTTTGAGGAAGATCCCTTTGCTTTTGATCATTATATCATTGAGTGTTCGTGCGATTGCAGATTTTATTACAGCACAACCATTCTACGCCTATTCTTCAACTCTTGCTATGTATGAGCACACCTCTCCAGTACGCACGTTGACATATCTCTTTGGTTTGTCTGGTTGGCTCGTGGTAGTGGCTATATTAGTTTTCGTC
>JBKOWU010000035.1:0-9123 GCA_046724555.1 Thermoproteota archaeon
TTTTGAGCCAGGTGAGACATGGGAATGGTGTTATATTGATAATGTCATGTTTGAGCGATGATTATGCAAAAATCAGTATACAAAAGATGTCAATATTGTTGATGTTGTTTCGTTATCAAAGAAAATAGTGGTAGATTATCAGTCCTTCTATCTTTATCCGACATTGATATCTTTTAGTCCACCAGTTGTTTGTCCGACCTCGATTATATATCCGTCCGGGTCACGCATATAGCAGCGAATCTCAACACCATGGTCTTTTGGTTCTGTAATGAATTCAGCTCCTCTGCTTTGCCATTCATTAAAAGAGGCCCAGATGTCTGCTACACGAATATTCATGAAGTTGCTTGCCTCATTTTGGTTCTGAGGTGTGTGCAGAGTTATACTTGGCTTATCATCAGTTGGGCCGCCACCTACATTTAAAACTAGCCAGCTATTGGCAATTTGGATGATGGTGGGTTCACCACTACGGATAACTTTGCCTCCCAAAACCCGGAAATAAAACTCTGCTGATCGTTTTATGTCAGCTACAGTCTGGAAATGTGTGAGTACAAATCCTTGTTTGGGCGTGTATTCATATTCTTCTCTTTTGATCATGTCCATACACTGTTCTTTCTTGTTGGTAGTAATTTGCATTTTTGCATTTGAACTAGATTAATGCTTAGTGCTTCACACTGTTATCTTAGATCAAGTTAAGACTCAAGAAAAAGGCTGCAAGAGAAGCAAATTGCCAACATCAGAGTATTCAACATAATCGTCCAGCGGTGTAGGAGGACTTGGTCAAGCCAGTCCTAGCTAACGAACATATGAGATCGGTGTGGTGATCGGCCTATTACCATTTGGCGCCAGCATGGGCCACTCCATCAATGCGGATGTTTTCGCCATTCACCATGGATTCTGATTGCAAATAAAGCAGTGCATCCACGATTTCCGAGATTTGAACCAATCGCGGAAAGGGATGGCGTCTTTTTAGAATTTCGTGGTCGTCGTTGGCGTGCATCGAGTGTCAACAACACCAGGCGAAATTGTATTCGCCCGGATACCGTCAGTCAGGAATTCCATAGCCAATGCGCGGTGAAACGCCGAAATGGTGGACTTGTTAATCACAGGCAACGAAATCGTCGCGCCAGCCAAAGGCTGATCTACCAAAACCGTCGGGATGCCCACGATATGGCCGGACTTCTGTTTGCGCATTTGCGCGACCACTCTTTGCGTGATGAAAAAGTAACCCGCAACGTTCGTGCCAATCATCGGTATATTGAAAAACAGAATCTTGAAGAGATGATTGCCAGGGCAGATAAAGTACGCTTTGAAATAAAGGATGATAAAATTCGTGCTCTGTATGGACATTCTTCTTCTTATTCTTCTTTTATTCCTTTTACCAAAATACAGAAGATAGCTTCTAAACCTCCTGACATTTTATATCATGGTACATCTCCTTATACAGCCAAAAATATAATGTCAGAAGGTCTTAGACCTATGAATCGCCAATATGTCCATCTATCTACAGACAAGAATACAGCATTACAGGTAGGGAAGCGTAATACCATTTTAAAAAAGGAAGCTTTTGTAAATAATTTGATATAGGAAGGATAAGACCGCATGTGTTCTTTGGTGTTAGATTACACATACAAGTCTTTTTTTATTTCTCTCTACTTATTCTGCTTTTTTATTAATTAAGGATATATGAGTAATTGCATTGATTTATATACATACTACAAAGAGCTATGAAACTATATTCTTTTAACCCAAATACCAGCTATCGGTTTAGAACCTTGGATGAACTGAATGTCCTATCCTGTACAATAAACGAATCCAAATCCAAATTAAGCACGTCGCTTCAATGTTATTTGCAAAAATATAGGCAAATATTGGATATACCAAGGTTATGTAGGGCTTTGGCTATTCCAGGGGAATTGGCTGAGAACTTTATAAATGCTAGTAAACCCGAGCAACAGTACACGCCGCACGTTTGCATCAAATTATGATGCTAAGACGATCATAAAATCTTAGATATCAGAAGCTATTCTATATACTCATACTATGTTCGAGATATCCGAAATTCTACTGCCGCGTAATAGACGAGGGGTAAAAAATCAATGATTAACATTACAACAACATCATCAACAAATCCATGGCCAGCATTACCGTTGACAGAATGGAAAGATACCTATGATACACTACACAGATGGACTCAAATTGTAGGAAAAATAAGACTGGCACTCACTCCAAGGATAAACCATTGGTGGAATTCTACTCTGTATATTACGCCACATGGACTCACAACATCTGCCATGTATTATAATGGTAGCCTCTTACAAATAGACTTTGATTTTATTTCCCATCTTCTTACCATTGTGACTTCTGACAATCCTACTGCTAAGACAATATCTCTCAGACCATGTTCAGTAGCTGAATTTTATCAAGATATTATGGCAGCATTAAGATCACTTGGAATAGTTGTAAGTATTTGGACTACGCCAGTAGAGATATCTGATAGGACACCATTTGAGCAGGACACAAAACATAAATCTTATGATCCTGGATATGTGCAGCGATTCTGGCAAATTCTGGCTCAGGCTAGCCGAGTACTTTCAGTGTTTCGATCAACTTTCATTGGCAAAGTAAGCCCTGTGCATTTTTTCTGGGGAGCTTTTGATCTTGCCATTACTCGCTTTTCAGGACGCAGAGCGCCTCCACATCCAGGGGTACCTTACTGTCCTCCTTTTGTGATGCACGAAGCTTATTCACATGAACTAAGTAGTTGCGGTTTCTGGCCTGGAGGCGAGCCGATCAACGAACCTGTATTCTATTCTTACTCCTATCCAGAACCTCCAGACTTCAAAGAGTGTCCGATCCAACCAAAGGAGGCATTCTACCATGCGGAGATGAGGGAGTTTCTACTGCCTTACAATGTAGTTAGGACCGCAAGTTCACCTGATGAGGTTTTGCTAGCATTCTTGCAAAGCACATATGAAGCAGCGGCAACATGTGCTAAATGGGACCGAAATACATTGGAGTATAGAGATAGTGCATAATAACGATGGTATTTTATTATGCACAAACGGTTGGTAACTAAAATTTAGAAAAACGATGATGGGGATGACGCTTCACATCTAATATGACTTGACCTATACATGCTATAGCCATGATGCCAATAAGAACTGCGGGTAGCATTAATACGCCATCTTTTAATGTAGCACCAAACACAAGTACGGTCGTAGCCGCTACGATACTGTAGATGGCTGCTAAATATGTTCTTGATTTCTTTGAATTAGCCGGTGCTGATACTGATGACGAAGATGGGGAAGAGGAAATAGGAGTGCTAGTAGTCGTTATTGCAGATGTCATTTGGATTACTCCTAGCGTAAGTAAACAGAGGAAAGTCGAAATACATAGAAGCCATCTCTCCGAGGAAGGCAAAGCTAAAGCTTGATTACTCAGAACTACGTGTTCTAAACTAACCCCAAATGCAGTAAAGCCAATTATTAACGGAAAATGAATGTACAACCATGTGATGTATATTCCGATTTGTCTGTTTTCACGAAGGGCTCTAATTTCTGAACCATCTACAGTGTCAAAGTATACCCACCACAAACTAAATGCAATTCCCAACCCAAGACCCGCAGAAGTTATAGAAGATGCAGTCCAATTATGAGCTGCAATTCCATTAACAACTCCTAGTATTGAGATGCCTAAAACAATAATTGTAAACGAGCCAAAACGCTCCGGTAAATGGTGGACATGTGGTGCAAATTGTACTGAAAGTTGTCTCGCAAACAATAGAGGCGTACATATATCAACTGCTAGTCCTATTATCCAGAAAATCAATCTACCTGGTTGAGGTACAAATATAGATGCAAACCATATTCCTGCTGCAATAGAAAATCCTATAGAATACCTAGTGGTAAGCTCGCGTGCGGCTGGAACATTTCTTCTAGTACGCAGATATTCTATTACTAGAATAGTGCGCATTAACGCATAAGAGAGTGCAAACCAGCTTGAATTCTTACCTAGTCCGTCAGGTACGCTTACTGCCATCAAAGCAGCCGCAGCAATCTGCAATAGCATTAAAAGTCTATGTGCTAAATCGTCTGTCTCAAATCTTGTTGAATAAAATGTTACACCAACCCATGACCATACAACTGGAATAAAAAGAGCTACAAAACTGAGAAATCCATACACAGACACATCTTGATTGAGATCTCTACTCAGCTGAAAGACAATGATAGCGACAATGAGGTCGTAAAAGTTTTCTAACCATGTAACATGATGCTCTTTGTAGCTATCCAACTGTCAATTTGTATTATTTTTCCATATATGACTATTCTTACAGTTTTGCCATTCTAAATATACGTGATCTCTATATATTCAAGTGCGATCTATTGTGCATTGACATATTCTATAAAATCTGGTAATGACAAATTTTGATTGCAGCTAACTGCTTTCTCATTCTTCTAGAAGATCTACAGGTATTGTGTTTGAATATTAATATTAATAGACAACACCATTGAACCCCTTTACATGTAGGGACCTAGCCCCCTTGAATTCACACTGACAACTGGCTAACAAGGTGAAGAGCATAATAAGTGATGTCAGTCAGATTAAATTCTACAGTCACTGCAAAATAGACCTGTATTGGAAATACAAATTCCTAGGAAGATCGACTATGCACTAAACATCAGAATCCTTTTTAGAAGTCATTTCATTATATAAACCTGCCTGCTTCAATTGTTCATTATATAGAAGCAAATTAATCAATAGATTGTAGATATCTGACTGCTTTTACTCAGTGTAAATTGCGCCATAATATGAAAAAGGTTATCTTCTACTACGCACATCTAGCTAGCCATGAGTTCAAAACCGGAAAAAAGAGTTCGAACTGAGAATTCAATGGGCCCAAGGGGGTTTGGCAAGACTTTAAAGTGTATTAAAGGAAGATAAGACTATAGAACTAATGCGTCGTTTATGATATAATACTAACTATTTAGGGCTAAAGAACTTCTTTGTTGTCACTGTTGCATTACCTAGCACATCTGAACTCTCATTTACGATGGTTTGTGTCGATTTTGATCCAGCTATTTTCTGTGTTGCATTTTGTACGAACTGTCCTGTGCTAGTCATAGCACCTCTTATAGATTGTGATGCTTGTTTAGATGGTGTTGATGTTGTTGTATTTGTTTGAGCATATGCTGAGGTAGTGACTGATGATAATGTGATTCCTAAAACTATCATCGTTACGAAAACTATTGGTATAGTTACGTTTACTATTTTTGCCACTATGCTAATTTGACTAATTCCGCATTATATGCTTTATGTCAATAGTACAGATGCTTTTGTGTATATAATCAAATATGTACATGTAAATGCACATTAGGTATTATCAGAGTTTGAATAGCCTTTGTCAAAGCTCGGTTTCTATGTCTCTTGTTCTTTGTTCCCTTAATTCTGCATACCACTTCCATTTCCTTCTTCCCGTTTTTCTCCTGAAATTACTGCTGTAAGTGGATCTATCAAAACCAAAGAACCCAAGAACCGTCTCTGCAGCATCAAGTATCATTTCTTGGTAATATATAGAATCCCGGATGATAAGAGTCTCTTAGTCTAAGCATCTCCCCGTCTTCGGCCTTTATCCAGAATGTAGCATGGTCATTGTCAATAGAAACATCAAGAAGCCATCCGATGCAGCTGGTCAATTTAGAGCTCCCGCTTCGTTTTCACAGCTAATTCGTCTAGCTTATTTTCAAGTAATGCAATATTCTGTATGAGTTGTTGTATCTGGGAATCCTTTTCCTTTAACTCTCTGGATAGTGCCGCAATTAGTTTTCTATTGTGGATAGATGCCATGACATTTAGTTTGTCACTTACTGTTGGTAGAGTGGAATTTCCCATAGCTGCCTGCTCTGGATTCCAGGCTTCCATTAAGAGAAGGTCAAACGCACTTTTATGGCCAGGTCTATTAGTGCTGCATGCAGCTCTGTTCTTAGTTCTGATATTATTTCTTTATATAATTGACGAAATGATGGGATTATTCTGCCTATGTGTCTTCACCCCTCAATCTAAAAACATCATTCCCCCGGCTTTTCTCACATACATGACAGCAGATTTTGGAGTCTTTGTGTATTGATGCTTGATTAGTGTGGCCTTAAATGAAGGAACACCGGATGTCTTGGAGAATTCTTTGAAGTGTACAATTACGTTAGCCGCATGTTTTAGGTATATACCACCTATTGGTCGAGGTATTATCCCTCTAGCTGTTGTATTTGCATGACCTATACATACCAACGCTACTTTATTCTTAGTACATGCTTTACTAATTATCCCTATTACTTGTTTTAGAATGGTAGCAGTTTCCATCTTGTTTTTTGATTCTTTGAAGAATTTTGTTATGTTATTTACTATCAACAGTTTTATGTCAGCATTTGATTCTATTATCTCAACGACTTGTTCCGCAACTCTTAGTTGATGCTGCTGGTTGTAGGCTGGATGTACGTACAAATTCTTAAAAACTATCTTTGGATCGATACCAGCACATTTTGATGCAACTCCTATTTTCTCTGGGTTTAGCGCAGCTGTCTTTCTTTGTCATAATAATCTGAATTATTAAGACAAATTGCTTTCGATTCAAAGCCATGTCTTTGTTTTATTGGCAGCACACAGTTAACAAGAAATGTATAGACGAGTGCATCCAATGCTATATGGTTATTACCATAAAACAAATAGAACAGACCTTCCTGTATACCATCTATCAGTGAGTCAAGATCTGCAGAGCCTGTAGCCAGCGGGGCAGCAAATGGCTATGGATGTATATGGTCGACAAATAGAGCCAATCTGCAACTATCGTACCTGTAGTCATAAATTTTCAATACATGGTCATAGCGGTAGTAAATGCAAATGTCGCCATCCTCTTAATTATGCACTATGGAAATCAGTTCTATAGACAGCAAATACTTTTTATCAGTACCCATTCTACAGAAAATAGATGGAGTCTCCAAACAACCAAAATGTTGCCATTATAACAGGCAGCTCAACAGGGATTGGATACGAAACATCCCTAGCATTAGCAAGAGATGGATCCTTACTTACGCTACAATGAGAAATCTTGACAAAGCTGAAAATATTAAGTCAGCAGCAGCCAAAGAAAGCTTACCTTTGCATGTTACTCCGTTAGACGTTACTGATGATCTATCAGTTAAGAATGCAGTGCAATCAATATTGTCTAAATAAGATCGAATAGACATTCTAGTAAATAATGCGGGGTATGTACTTAGTGGCGCATTTGAGGATCTTACAATAGACGAGATAAAAGAACAATATGAAACCAACTTTTTTGGATTGATAAGAGTAACTCAGGCAGTTCTTCCAATTATGAGAAAACAGAAATCTGGCGTTATAGTAAATATTAGTTCAGGAGCCGGAAGGTTTGGTTATCCTGGCCATTCAGCCTACATTAGCACAAAGTTTGCAGTTGAAGGGATAAGCGAATCCATGTCATATGAGTTAGAACCATTTGGAATAAAAGTAGTCATAGTGGAACCAGGAGTCATTAGGACAAATATTGTCAATACCATGGTTGTTGCGAGGAAATCTCAAGATCCAAATTCTCCATATGTGCAGATAATGCAAAAAATGGCTAATACCTTTGAAAAGATGATGAAAAACTCGTCTTCTCCTGACCTTGTAGCAAATGTAGTCCTTAAAGCTGTCAAAGATCAAAATCCTAATCTTAGGTATTTAGCTGGTAATGATGTAGAACAATGGTTGGGAGTTAAAAGAAACATGTCCGATGAAGTATTCCACAAAATGATGAATCAAAATTTCACATAATACTTATATTGTTGTCCCGTATAGTACCGTACTTATAGTTTGCCAAAAGCAGGATATAAGTCCATTACAGTAAGCGAACACGTCTACTAAAAATTCTTTAAAGTTTATGAAGAAAACAGAAGAGGATTAGAGATTAAAGGTATACGAAGCTTCTCTGGATATCTCACAAGTATGATTGAGGAGATGATGCTGCGATATGAAGTATTTGCCAAGCATGCTCCTTATATGGAAAAATTATCTATAGATCAGAATCGAGTGGTACTGCAAGATAACAAACGTAATAGAATTGCAGAAGTACTACTAAAAGAAGGCGAATTGCAGTGTTTGCTAGATGAGAGATCTGATTGTGTACATACACTTATATGATCTTATCTCCTAGCTCCATGTTGTCTTTTTTTCCATCATAATTTTAGATAATAACTCTAAACCTTTATCTTTTATACAATACACTCGCTTTCGTCCATTGTATGAAATAAGATCATAGTCAATTAGATAAAACAAACACTTCTTTAATATCATAGGTGATGATAAGATCATCTGCTGCATTAAATCATCAAATGTGACTTCTCCAGCACATAATAATAAAATGTACTCTACAACATCTTTTCCAGTCCATTTAAAAGGATTGAGGCTTGCTTTGTAGTTTACAGCCATTGTCGCTCAATTTTGTGAGGTATGATATTAAAGGGTTATGCATTGTGTGAAGCGGTTAGGCACTATGATAATTCTTGGTATATGGATAATGTATGCAGGCATAGAGGCGAGGGCTCTGCACTATTGCATCGAGACTTTCACTAATTTCACTATATCGTCAAACGAGGCATCCTTTATAAGCAAGGCATCGATTGTGTCATTCTGATGTTGCTTCATGTTGTTAAATGCTAAACCACCAACTACAACAGGCAGCTTGTTATTGTACTTTGCATGAATTTGTCGAATGAGCCTTGCAGCTGATCTGATGTTTTCTGCCAGAGTTATTGAGATAAATAGGATGTCTGGCCGCAAATCTCGCATATAGTCTATAATATAGTCAGATGGGACAGAAGTTGAAATATTATATACCTTAAAACCCTTGCTTAACAGAAGTGATTCTATCATGTTGCAGGCCAAACCATGCAACTCACCATCAGGGGTACATATTACAGCCTTGTACTTGGGAGATGATTCCTGAGACCTAGTCCTTGCAGTTATCCGTTCATTTATTATTTTAATAAGACTAATTGCAGTATTAGTGCCGGCATGTTCAGTTGCAACGTCTAGTTGACCTTTCTGCCAGAGGTCTCCAATTCTATACATTAC
>JBKOWU010000257.1:0-16359 GCA_046724555.1 Thermoproteota archaeon
ATTTAGATTGCCAAATACAATATGAGCATTCTCGAAGTACACTTCACCGCTTGACTAATTCTATAAATGTTTCAATACTTTATTTCCGTCAATAGCAATTGGTTTGGATATCTGAGCCCTTCTCTATCATAGCCTGCCAGACTTTGTCATCTTCGATAGTTCCTTTGAGTAGTTAGGATATTTCCATAGTTCCCCGAACAAGCGTTTTTAACAAGAACCACAAATTCTTTCAGATTCTGATTTTATTTTTATATATGCGCCTTATTCAGGAGGCGGACCTGTCTTGTTACCTTCAAACATTCTGTCATACGAGTTTTGGATATAGTACCTTTCATAAAAAGACATGTGATTTTCTTCTAAATTCATCAGATATGTATAGGAAATAGTATAGTAGCTGAGCTAGAATTGCTATATACGTGAATGAAACTCATTTATCTTTCCTATATTTTGTCCTAGCGATAAAACGATATTAACCAGAATAGTAATCGATTAGTTTCGTAATCATCCAAGCAGATTGATGAAAGGCACTATGTTGTCAAACCGACATTTCCTGTAATCTTAAGATATCTTCTAACTGAATAATTGAACACTACTTTGCTGTATAACTTCTTAGAACCAAGTGCTTCTGGCTGTATGGGTAAAGTGTTTTTAAACAGCAGGATTAACTATATGATGCCAGTGTTTAGATTGATAGTATTATTGAAGGAGTGGATGTGACCAGTTACCATTGCTGTCCATATGCCCACCAACTTGATATTATCTGACGTGAGATAGGATTCTACTCTGCATTTGCAACTTTGAAGTAACCCCTACAAAGCCATCTATATTCCTGCCATTCTTGAAGATAGCTATAGTAGGTATACTCTGTATTCCAAAGGTGTTCGCAGTGATGGGATTATCATCTATATTCAACTTTCCAAAAACCACCTTTCCGGCAAGTTCTGTTGCAAGTTGCTCTATTGCTGGAGACACCATTCTACAAGGTCCGCACCAAGCGGCCCAGAAATCGACTACTAGAAGGGGATATTTATTTACAGCATCTGTGAAGTTAGTGTCAGTCAATGTAATTGGAGTCGCAACTACTCTGTTTTTATTTCCTTGACTACTGCCAGCACTACTGTTAATAACAATATTTCGCTTAACTAAATCGTTCATTTTTCTTTTCATGATATTCCGGAGTTCATCATCCCAATTCTGCATGATTAGCTGTTATCATTGAATAATATTAGCCGGATTTAATAATATTACGCCATTGAAGCATTGCACATGAATAAAGTAACTAAAGGTTACATACATGCGTATAGAAGAAGAAACAAGACAAAGACTTCCATTTTGATTGGTGTCTATTGATGTTGCAATGATCCCTATCCAATACAAATCGCATGAAAGATTTTTATATAATAAAGTAATAAGTGTTTGAGGAATGCAAAAGCAGCAAGAATGGTATTGGAATGATCAAGAATATGAAAACCACGATATTGAAATTCCGATTGTTTTGAGATTATCGCGGAATTTTAATACTGCTGCCATGGTTATTTCAGAGAAGCTCGGATTCAAATCACTCGATGAATATGTTAGTGATATGGTTAGAGCAAATGTGCGGATGGAGTTAGAAGGTACTGGTAACTTTGAAAGAGAGCACATTGAAGAAATAGAGAAACAAATCGCTTTGATAGATAGAAACAGATAGGCAGAATAGCTGTCTAGTACGCCAATGATGGCAGAAAGGGAATCTGCGATTCTTGGTACGGGCCGATGGTCATAAGATTTGCAGGCCAACCAATATGAAATCCACTTTCAAGCAGCCACTTAAGTATTTCGTGGTTTCGAGCAGGTGCAAAGAAACCAGGTCCGACAATTGTAGATACATTAGCAATCAGTGTCTTTAGCTCCTCATTTGACTTTGCAACCGCGTGGCCAAGTATGCCTATACCAGCCGCATAGCCTGTAATGACGCCTCCTCTTTTTATCATAATGGCTACGCCTCGGTCTTTCGCTTGACGTAATTCCATTTCCCTTGAAAATCCGTACGATGACTTGCAAAGCTCATTACACATAGAAATATCATTGTCATCACGAACTAAGCGTACATCAGCGTTGTAAGTATTGTTCTGACCCATTAACGGCTGCCCTTGTATCAAAAATAAAGGCTCACGAAGCGTGAATCCAAATTTCGTATAGAGTACAAAGGAACGAATATGACTTGGCGATTGCACTAATCTTACCTGACCATAGCCTTCTTTGTGCACCTGAGTAAGAGTGGTATCCATCAACATCCTGCCTATGCCGCCTTCTGCAGAAGGATGGACTGTAAGTGGGCCTATTACTGCCACAGGTGAAGGAGGAAATTTATGAAGGAATATGCTTCCTAATATTTCGCCTTGCCGCTCCGCTAAAAAGCCATGTGAATTTGGATTGCCAAGAAGACTTCTGATAAGCTCTATGGCATATTCTTCAGAAGGCTGCTCAGAAGGATAGCTATGTTTAGAAGAAATAGTCATGTGGGCTTCATATCCAACTTTGCCGCACCCCGTTGCATCAACGTCCTCTATGGGCCGAATCAATAAACTCATTCCTAAATTACAAATCAAATTTCTATAAAAAGTATTCCTACTATACAAGCGGAGTACGGAAGTGATTACCACATCAAATCTTGCCAACACTTTAACAACACAACAGTTGCTTCTCTTGCTTTAATTCTGTCTCGCCCTTGTAAATTCACTCCGGACTCTCTACTTTTGTTTGAAACTTGACATTAAATTGTCGAATCTTTTAGTCATAGACTATCAACTAGCTATTACAGATAGCAGCCATAAGTGCATCTTGTATGTATACTATAGCACGTGTACCTTATATCTCGACATGAGATAATATTTAATTATATCAATGGCCGAAATGTCCACAAAAGAAATCAGGAAATTTCTTGTACAAGGTACGTTAACAGGAAAACTCGCAACAGTTAAAAAAGATGGAAGCCCACATGTTGTTCCGATTTGGTTTATACTGGATGATATCGATGATGACACTAGTGTAGATATCATCTTTACGACTGGTAGTACATCAGTGAAAGCAAGAAATATTCGTCTCAACAATAGGGTAAGTATTTGCATTGATGATCAGACACCACCGTTCTCCTTTGTAACGGTATATGGTGTTGCTGAAATACAACAATTTAACCGGAACGAACTTCTTAAATGGGCTACAAAAATAGCAGAACGATATATGGGAAAAGACAATGCAGAATCCTATGGCAATAGAAACAGTACAGAAGGAGAACTGCTGGTGCGGATAAAATCTCTAAATATAGTCGCAGAAAAAAACATAGCTGCCTTGGATTAATACTTGTTACCATTATTGGAAATATGATTATCTTGTACAACTATCTAAAGAGAACAATTATCATGAGCTTTACCCCGATTGGCAAGCATCCTCAGCGTTGTTGTTGATTGAAGGGCTATGTTAACACAATTTCCAATTCGTCATATGCATCTTTTAGGGACAGCTCAAGTAATGCATCCTCATAAATCAACAACCATTCTCTTTGTTAAACCCCTATTCTTTTGCTAACAACAAATTTCCTATGTATCTGGTGTTAACAAAAAATTGCTACCGAATTTGGTAGCAAGTGATCCATTTCATGATCGAATAATGCTTTGATTTGCTAGCAAAATAGAAAGATTATGCTCAAAATGCTGCCACGACCTTTCTGATCAAAATTATGGACTGGGCGGGATTTAAGTCCTTCCACTTAGGGGGTTCACCTATTTCATATCTCGCAACACTTTAAGGTCTATTAATTCATTTAGATCTTATGTTACCTTCGCCACAATCTGGAATTAATATTGTCTATTCTTCTTCCTCATTGTCTAGTACTTTACCACAATTACAGTCTCCATTTTTGATATGTAGTTTTCCAGGTACTGGATATGTTGGAAAGATTGCAATAGATCATTTAATTGAGGAACTTCATGCAAAACTCTTGGCCGATATCTATTGTACTTCGTTTCCTCCACAGATTATGATCAGAACTGATGGTGTAGCGGAACTTATGAAAAACAGCATATTTTATTCGAAGGCAACTTCTTCTAATGATAAGGATATATTATTGTTAACCGGAGATTCACAGCCAAGCAGTCCTGAATCTCAATATGTATTATCTGAACAAATCTTGGATATTGCTGCCAAGTTTAATACAAAGGAGGTCTTTACTTTGGGAGCAGCTATTACGGGAGTATTTGTAGACAAGCCACGTGTTTACGGTACTTCTACTGACGCGGATACTTTAAAAGCATTTAACAAACTAAATATCTTAACCATGAATATAGGTAGTGTAGCAGGTATGAATGGTCTTATTATTGGCATTGCAAAGCTTCGCGAAATGAAAGGTACCTGTTTGTTAGGAGAGTCATCAGGATACGTTGTTGACGCCAAGGCCTCGAAGGCCGTTTTGGAGAGTTTGCTTTCAATAATCGCTATCAAGATAGATATGACTGGTCTTGACAAAAAAGCAAAAGATACAGAGATGTTAATCCAAACCATACAACAGCAAGCAGCAGGTGGTGGAAGACCATTAGAAAGTCAGCTGCCTGGTATGCCAGGTAGCGACAGACCATCTAATACAGGGTATATCAGCTAACATGTTTCTATTTAATTAATATAAAAAACAAAGGGCCTTATACCGATAATAGAGGCCTTGCTATGCTTTAACAACTTGGACTGAAGACTGGTTAATTTCAAAGGAGATTACTAATTAGGTTAAAGATAAAGATATAGCCCAAAACCATCTATCTGCAAGTTTTTTCCGGACTTCGTGTTTGAATCTTGTAACGTAGATGAATAATTTTGTAGTTATTCCCTATACTGTTAAGCCTTCAGTATTGAATATCAAAGATCCAATTAATCCCTTGTCAGAAGAGGTTTCAAGTGGTTTTTAGATTGACAGTAGTAGATTGAGCATATGCAATTTTATAAAAGACCACAGGTAAAGTTGCTGTTATTATTATTGCTGCCATAACTATCGTAAGCACAAACGCAACGTTTATCCAATTCATATCCAAAAGCATGTCCTGCCCTTATCCATAGTGCTTGTTTTTGTTTATCTGCTATTCATATGCTCATAAGGGTTGGAGGACGTGTCTAGGTTAACTTATAACACGGTTGTAAAACTATTTTCTATAAGATTTTTAGCGTATGCCGCTGCACAGTGCAGCGCTATCACAATAGATATAAATGAAGCCTATACGTAATATTACAATAGTGGGAAGAATTACTTGGGTATGTGCAACCTGTTCTGAAACCTTTACTAGACGGTATGGTGCAAACAGGCATAATCACAATTTACACGGTGGAGAAGGTATCGTGGTTCGTTTGTTAGATTATATGGTAGGAATAGCAAACGGCCAAATTTTATCGAGAGATGATAAGTTTCCATCTGGAGGAAAAGGAAGACAAAGTCGATTTTTTAGTTTTAATTCTAAAAAGCTTAGGGATAATTATCAACAAACTGCATACCCGTCGGTTGTTCATGAGAATATATCATCTAAACCCCAGTACAAGCAAACCAATTCTGGCACCACTGAAACCTATACAAAATCACATTCATCGTACCATTTCAATAACTGCTCGGGCCCATTAAAAAGAGAAGATAATCACAGAAATGGCAACAACCCCTCGTCTGATACTGGACTGACACCATCAATTGAGGAGGTGCAAAAGAGACCAAAGCTTCAGGAAATTCGTTTGTTGCTAAATAAGTATAATGCTCCCAACCATGCAAAGCAATTTTTCGATTTGATTACTCATATGGCGATTATTGTAGATGAAGAGAACATAGACAAACTACTGGCATTTCTTCGTGAAGCTGATCGGCAATTGGTAAATTATGGAAATCTCTTTGAGGTGTTATCTAATGGTATGGATAGAATCGATAAGTTACCTAATAAACTTGATCTGAGTTTACCCCAACAGGTATCGGACAAAGAAATCCAGCATAAGATGTCTCCCGAGAAACAAGGCAAAGCCACACTTGCATCGATTGAACAATTGTTGTCACCTCACTATCCTCAACAATTTGTTCGAAACGTAATTACAGTCCTTACAAAAGAATTTGAAATTACAGGTGATTTGTCCTCTCTTAACACTGCATTCGAAAATCATCAGAAAAATGTTCAGCGACTCAGGTGAATCTTTGCTTTTTCGCAATAACAAAAAGTCTATGTAATTTATGTACATAAATTAAAATAATACAAGATGTTCTCATTTTCATAATGATACGCTAGTACATAACGAATACTACTTATATCATTTTGAAACAGGCTCTGAATTAACTGAGAACGATTTATTTGGTTGGACTATCTTCAAGGTCATCATTGTCATCATGCATTAGAGTAGTTTTGGTGATGATACTTATATTTTCATTGGCCTTACTGACAATGAACTATCTTTACATGGATCAGAATAATCATGATCATCTTGTAAAGGCTTTATCTTCAAAATATCCAGACGTCGGTCTACCTTCTCCTAAAGGACCAGAAATCCTAGATTCCAATCTAAAGGCAGAAGCGGTTTTCGGAGGGTTAACGCATCCTACCAGTATGGCATTTTTGGGGCCTAACGACATATTGGTCGAAGAAAAGGATAGTGGTGTAATAAAAAGAATTGTGGACAGGCATGAATTACCACAACCTTTGATTATCCTTAAAGTTGCTACATATGCACATAGGGGATTACTTGGTATTGCTGTCTGGCCCATTCGTAGTGTTGTTCCTTCATTAACGGATCGCAGTATTAATGACAATAACAATACTATTGCTCATGTTTTTGTGTATTATACACAAGCGCAAACAAATACAGGTGATGATATTAGACAAGGAAAACAACCGCTGGGCAATCGCCTATATAGATATGAATTGAAAAACAACAACTTAGTAAATCCAAAATTATTGTTAGATCTTCCGGCGTTTCCAGGGGCTATCGGTAATGGAGGTAAGATTGTTATTGGACCTGATAAAAACGTATATCTTACCATCGGAGATGTTGGGATTAACGGACATAACACTAAAGCACAGAATATACAAAATGGTAGCGAGCCAGATGGAACAAGCGGAATAATCAGAGTTAACCAAGACGGCAGGCCAGTCATGCCTGGTATACTTGGAAATAAATTTCCATTAAACCTTTACTATTCATATGGTTTATGGAATAGTTTTGGGCTTGCTTTCGATCCTATGACGGGAAATCTATGGGATACGCAGATTGGTTTGCCATTCGGTGATGAACTCAATATAGTTGGGCCGGGATTTAATAGCGGATACAATAAGATCGATGGGGTATGGTTGCGTGGATATGACATTGATCAAACAGAGAAGCAGCGACTAGCTCCCATTCGTCCAAGTGATTTGGTTGATTTTGCTGGGAAGGGAAAATATCATGTGCCTCAATTCGCTTGGTTTAGAAAAGTGGTTCCGACTGGAATCACATTCCTTAATTCTGGGAACATCGGAAATTTATACAGAAATGATATATTTGTTGGCGACGCTAAAAACGGAAATATTTACCACTTTAAACTAAATACACAAAGAACAGGTTTACTTCTTCCTTCTGGTCCACTCGCAGATGGTATAGCCAACAGTTCAGATGCTCTTGATCAAATAATATTTGCAAGAGGCTTTGGTGGGATCACAGACATCAAAGTCAATCCTTATGATGGTTATCTGTATATTCTTACATTTGAGGGAACAATATACAGGGTAGTTCCGCTTCATAATTGATCTGAATGATGATATTCATTGACCTAGTTTTGTATGTCGAAAGCCAATTTCGATCTAGGAGTATGTAATATTTAGTTTTCAAAATATCGTGCGGTAGCCCATATCTCTGTGCCTACTGGTTCTTGTGAATTAGCATCAATGGAGAAACCTATCGACCATCTGGGTAGACACTATCATTTTTATGCTTAGCATTGACTATAATACAGTTTGTATTAGACCAACAAGACCAACAAGAAAAAGGAGAAACAAGAACAATAAACTAAATTAAGGATTAATTGAGCAGCAAAAATGTTGGCGGGCAAAGGCCGACTATTGCTTGAACGTCACAACATCTGATCCATCTATAAACTCACAAAAACCACTATCTGCCCTTTATTCTGCCATAAATCCAGAATCCTGCACCGACAATAATCGCCAAAATTATCAGACCGATAAAGATACCAATACCAATTTTTACTAATAAGACTATAATTGCAATTATTATTATCAGAACTATTATGCCGATAATAATTGATCCAAACGTTCCTAGCATTCCCATAATATATCTATCCTTTTCGAATAAGATCTATATAGCATTAAGCCATTTAGTTACATTCTTCTGCATAGACAAAACCAGTACTGGAAGGTTCAAATTAATTATCTAGACCATCGTAGTCCCATACTAGACATTTCATTCTTTAGCATAGTCCTTCTACAGCAATGTACTATACTAGTATATCCTCTATATTTGATGAGTCTCAACTCAATCCAGCATATTACTTTCTGGAATTGCAAGCTTTATGTTATCTCTTTTAAGAAAGCGCTGGTGTCTAATTTAGAAAAATACGATAAATCTATACTTGCTCCAGGGCCCATTATCTCTCTAAGATTTCTGCCCGATCGTTTTTCATTCCACCACTTGTCTCCAAATTTGTCTCTCATATGGGAGTTTAGTTCGGCTGCTCTAACAGCCGCAAGTAGATAGCTTGGTACATACATTATGGATTCGGGGAGAATATGATGTAGCAACCAGTATTCACCTGGTATTTCAAATCCTGTGTATTCTTTTATTAACCTAGAGTAATGCTCGCATGCCTGATCTATTGACAGGTTTTCTTTCCAGTATTCTAGCTTCATTAATGAATTTGCTGCATAAAACGTGACAAAAAACAATTCCATAAATTGATTCTTTGATGTTAGTTTGGTAATCGTATTGTTGTCGTTATTATTGTTGAGTGGATCAATTAATGGACTTATATAATCTGGATTTTTTGTCAACCTTTCCAAAAAAATAGAAAATATCTCTGCTACGCCCATAGGAACCCTGTATTTGTTCCAATACTCTTTTTGGGGGTCTATAGAGCTAGCATGCATAGCATGTCCAGTTTCATGAAAACAAGCTTGAAAATCAAAATATGGGCTCTCTTTCTTATAGAGTATTCGTATGTCATTGGGCACGTTTACGAAGAAGCATATGGGCGATGGATATTTGTTCCTTCTATCTTCGATATCAAAATGGATCTTCGACAAGTCAAATTCCATATCAGTCAGTATCCTTTGTACTTCAACAATGGGTTCAATCGATGAAAAGCTGTCATCTATGTCAGAATATATTTTATTTCTAAAGAAATAAAAATCATCGTAATAATTTGGTTCTGTACCAAGAATTGACTTGCCGATATCGTTTAACGCATCTTTAAACGGTTCCTTTGCTCTTTGTCCAATGGCCTTTATAAAATCAATTAGTTTTTCGTATGAAATATTTTCCTGTTCCAAATAAGACGAAACTGGATCTAATTTAGTACCTTTCGTTCCCCTGAATTCAACCTTATTGACATCGTATTCTTTGTAGATTTGCTTTATTGATAAGAATCTCGCTTCTACAATGGGCGCTATGTACTTAGTTTTTGCTATGAATTCATCAAATACCTCCTTACGCTTTGTAGATTCTTTCTCATGACTGTTGAACTGACGCCAACTGCTCCAGTTGACTGGAGAACCATCAAACTTGTGTTTTGATGATGTCACATTCTCGTTTCTGATATCATGCAATTCCAGTTCAAGCTTCTTTGTTTTAGAGTATGCAATATCTTCTATTGCTCCAAGAAGAAGAGGTCTGGGATGAGAAAGGAAATTGATAAAAATCCCCGAGTTAATTACTTTCGCTTCTGCAAGCCGTTCTATTATTTCTTTTCTAAAATCTAAACCTGCATATTGTTTGTATTCCTCATCTGTCTGTGAACTATAAAGGATTTCATCTAGATCACACCACTGTTTCAGATTCAATAATTGTTAGAATAGCTCACTTTTCGTCTTATTAATATATCACCGACCAGATCTTGAGATTCAATAAATTCTAAGATGGCCTTTGAAAATCCACCATAATAAAACACCGTTGAAGCCGTAAAGTACGTACATTAGATACTTGAGAAGCATATCGATCCCATAGTCGTTTCAATGACCTCAGTATGGATTAATCGACTGAGGTAACCTGGTACCATATTTGAGAATATGCTTAGGGGTCCAAAAGACCCATGATAAGCAAAAAAGCAAAAAAAGGAAACAAATAGCAGGCGTAAACTTCCATTTAACAATAAGTCAACTTTATTTAATTAATTATGTAAAAAATTTGTCTAATCATATTATATTGTAAGTAGATGCGATTGCTGTATTAAAGAAGGTCATTTGATGGAAACTTCCAAACATAGGCCATTGGGCGTCACAATAATAGCGGTCCTCAATCTAATTGTCGGTATAATCGGAATAGCGGTAGGCATTCCACTTTTGATAGTCGGCGTTGGTATTGTTCTCGTAGTAATTGGTATAGCAAGTATTGTGATGGCTTATGGTTTGTGGAAAGGCAAAGGGTGGGCCTGGATTATAACGCTGATATTATCAGGAATAGGAATTATCTCCGGAATTGTTTCTATTGGTGCTGGACAAATTGGAGCAGTAATTGAGATAATCATTTATGCAGTAATCATATACTACTTGTACAGGCCAAATGTCAAAGCGTTCTTTGGCAAATGAACCTTCTGAATATTCTTGTATATTCTTTTAGCTGCTGTTACAATTTGAAATAATTTCCATATCTGTCTATTTAACTACACTCATGGTGATTGTGCCTTGCTATTATTCGACTTGCCAGCAATTCAGTACTTCTGTTTTTCAATTGCGGCGTCAGGTGTTGTTGGCCGAAAACCCTCTGGCTTAGATTGTCTGCTCATTATCCAGATTGGACAGAAAGAGGATAAGGTTTTGGTGGAAGCGACAAACCTGAAAAAGCGGACTACACAATCAAAGGATTTAGTAGGTTTATCACAGATTTCCTTAGAAAAGGAATTCAGATACGAAATGATGAGAAAATATGCATAGTAGGTCACTCTTTGGGCGGGTATATAGCCTCTGAAGTTGCAATAGAGAATAAACAGCTAATAGAGAAGATCATCTTAATAGACTCATCAGGCATGCTCGACGGACCAACTCCACTACTCGAACAATATCTTGCTGCAGCGACAGAAATAAACCCAATTAAGGTACGACAAAATAAAAAGGGTCTTTGAGGATATGTATGCAAGTCCTTCAAGGCTGCTCCCATTGGTTATAGATCTCTTCAATTATGTGATTGGAAAGCCTGGTGCAAAACATGCTTTCGAGTCAGCTTTCTTTAACAGCACCACAACAAAGATTGAATCTGAAAGATTAATGCGAATTAAAACTATTCCATGTTTAATCATATGGGGTTTAGAGGGCAATCTTATACCAATAGAGTATGCTAATTGATTTACTCAAGTGTTACGACAGGCCAAATTTGAGAAAATAGAAGATGCAGATCATTCGCCATTTGTAGAGAAGACAGCTAAAGTACACGAAAGATTACGTACATTCTTAACCAAATAAAACTTGATACGCTGCGGCATCATACATTGACCAAGATTTATACGAAGTCATGATAAACGCCTTGTTTATGGAATAAAGACTAATTCGTCATTCGAAATATCCAACGATATTATAGAGGTATTAACCAGATGCTTTACGGATAGTATTGATCAAGTATAAACAAGGTATAGGTGTATTGGGTATGATTTTTGCAACATTGGGAGGTGTCGCATGGTTCATACAACAGAATATTGTAGCAATAATTCTCTGGGGAGCTGCGGGATTAATATTATTAAAATTAAATAAGCGTAACAAAAATATCCGAAGACATAAAAATAAATGATAATGGCATCTTGACAATAAGAGCTACAAAAGAATCGTACATAAATACAGTTAAGATAACAATGTATAAAAAATAAGAAATGGTATAGTTATGTCATCGGCTAATATATAAGAAAACCCTTCTCAAGACAGACTAATGACAGCAAAGATATTGGAATTTGAATGCAAAACTAGTTGATGGCGCTATAAAAACAGAATTACGACTGATGGATTCCAGATATCTGGACTGGATTGCAAAATATGTATAATACTTGCTAATGGTAGTGGATTTATTATATTGTTTTTGCTAAAAGGAGTGAGACTAGAAATTATCCTGATTCCATATTATCTTTAGCTTCTGTTGAAAAATGTTCAAGAACTTCTGGGGAAATATTAGCTGCTTCCATAAAGCTAAGATGAGGATCAGTTTTTTCTTGACGAAACCAGATGATATTGCCATCGAGATCTATTTCTAAGCTTTTAGATTTTACTAAATATCTTAGTATTGCGTTTATTTTAATTAGGTTCAATTTTGGACCAAGTATTTTTTGTAAATCTCTGACCTTTGGATATCCATTGTATCTTTTAATACCAGTCATAAAAAAGTTTAAGTCGTCTTCCGTAATTTCATTAGCGGCTCGTACTTTTCTTCTAGAAAATTTCCTAGCTTTAATATAAAGTACAAACATACCACCGCTTTAAAAGCTTATGTAAACCTTGACATGCTTTTCAAAAGACCAATAGTCCTGGTTAATTCTGCCGGTTAGAATAGCTAATATTACTTAATTGCTTATGAACATCTATGACGAATCAGGTTCCACTTCTTTTGATAATAGTCATCGTGACATTTGTTCCAACATTATCCTTTGCTCAAGGTCAGCAACAAGATATCTTGCAACATGAATATCAGGTAATTAAGACAAAAAATAGTGAGAGATTCGTTCTACCATTTACAGCAGCAAATACTGATAGAAAAAGTCCGGTAGTATATATCTACGATAAACCCAAAAACACCAATTGGATCCTTACAATGCAGAATAATCTGTCGTATGCTGTTAGGCAAGACGCAAAGGCTATTGTACTATTAAAGGAACCTCCTCCCAGTGAAAAATTCATTGAAATAGCAATGTTTAGTGATATCTCAAAAAAATTCTGGGCCGCCATAAACACACATGATGCAGGATATATTAGAGTTTACGAGCGAAATACTGATGGATGGTCTAGGGAGCAGCCCATAATTATAGCTCACGCAAATAATCAGGGGCTATCTATTACTAACGGTAAAAGGATTATTGTTGATAGATTATCGGTTAACGGCTTCAACCTCGGATCAATCGCGGTTTATGGTAAGGATGATCCACAAGCACCAATTAATACATACGCAGGAAACATATCATTTGATGTGGCCTTCGGTGAGCTTACAAACTCGCCAGTTTACTATCTACCTCTTGCTATGTTATTGGGAGTAGGGGGAACTGTTGTTGCGTTTTTAGTGGTTAAGAAGAGAGACAAGTCTTAGAATCGATATTGATAATATTTTGATAAAATTTACACATATTTTTTAGATCACATAGTTTGCATTTTGGCTTTATTGGCGTGCAAATATTTTGGCCGTACATAACAAAAGTCTGGTTTATTTTAAGCCAGTGTTTTCTATCTATGACAAAACTAAGATCGATTTCAGTCTGTTCAGGAGTTTTTGTATCTACAAGCCCAAGCCTATTGGAGATCCTATGAACATGGACATCGACTGGGATCGCCGCTCTATTAAAGCCATATACTAAAACACAATTAGCGGTTTTTCTACCAACTCCTGGTAACTGTAAAAGATGCTCTATATCATGGGGAACATTTCCATTGAACTTTTCAACTATTAACTTCGAGACCTTTTTAATCGCTATAGCTTTTAGATTGTAAAACCCTACGCTGCGAATTATAGCTCGAATTTCAGCTATGTCTGCGTCTGCTAGTTCCTTAGCATCCTTGTATTTTCGAAATAAGTTCGAGACAGCTTTTGTTGTGTTTTCATCCCTAGTACGTGCAGATAGGATAGTTCCGATAAGTATTTTGAATGGATTGCCTTGTTCCTCTAACTGCAACCTCTTAAGAGCGGTAACTCTTGGCAACTGGTGTTCATGACGAACTACTTGTTCCATCTTTTCAATTATGATATCTATAGTATCCGTTGCCAACAAATGATACAATCATAAACAAGTATATACTTCTTTTAGCTAAGATGTCGCTCCAATAATTCTTAAAGTTTAATGTTGTTGATCATATTAAATAGTATATAAAATACTAAATTATCCATAGTTAGTAGCTGTAGTATTTTCAAAATAAAAAATTTTATCATATCCAGTGTGATTTTCGTAAAAATGGGTTCTAATTATAGATAACGATTTATAAGATACTATTTTATCCAATGAGCCTCCTGAAATATTCATGAATCAGAAGAATATATTATCCTATTACAGAGGTACATTAATTCAAACAGAATAAGAAAATGAAGTATATGCAGTACCTTATCTTCTTTCCTTGAGTCGACCACGGCCAGTTTTTCTCGGAGAGATGTTTCCGACCTTTCGTCCGGGTGGAGTAGTCCTGCCGACTGATGATTGACGGCCAATATGCTGATGTCTTCCGCCACCATGGGGATGAAAAACTGCAGCCTGTGCAATACCTCTAACTGTTGGATACAGTCTTCCATGTGCCTGCATATATTTTGCTTTATTACCTGCCTTTAGAAACGGTTTTTCTTTTTTACCTCCACCTGCAACTATCCCGATCATGGCCCTACACTTCGGATTGATCGTAAGAAACTTGCCAGAAGGGAATTTTATTGTCACACCTTGTGTGCTATGAGCAAAAATAATAGCTGAAGATCCTGCAGATTTAATTAATTTGCCGCCGTCGCCAAAGTTCTTCTCAATATTACAGATTGGGGTTCCATCTGGAATAGATTCCAATGATAATATATTTCTGGCAGTCGCCGTAGCTCCAACTCCCACTTCTACTTTACTCCCAACGCTGGTACCATCAACAGCTGGAATATATGATAATGTTCCATCGTCGAAGTGAACCTTCGCCAATGGAGCATCTCTTCCTCTTTCACGTATGATATCGATGACGTTCCCAGAATGATGTTCATCTAATTTGAAATTTGGATACTTGGCAGGAGCAATCTTCCCAACGGTGATTGCTCTAAATTGTTTACCTCCCTTACCTCTTCTACGTACTAATGTTCGCTTACCCAATTTTTGCTATCAGTAACTCAAACAATAGGTGATTTAAGTTTATGGTAGAATCGACTATGAGATCGTTGAAGGATTATACTATTGGTCGGATGTTAACGTTAAATCATTGATGATTCAGAATGATATGAAAACAATAGGCCATCTTTACAAAATCAGGATACAGTTGTAATGCATATCTCATAGTTTTGACTTAAAATATGCCAAACTTGATCTCCTAAAAATGTAAGATTTTCTCCATTGATTTTGTGATATTGTACTATAGTTCTATTTTTCGGAGTCTGCATCGTCATTAATCATTATTTTTTTTCTAAACTTAAGCTGTTTGTTTGCAGCTTCTATGTTGTCTTCTCTTATTTCGTCTATCTCCTCATTATTTCCATCTTCTTCAGAGACTTGATTCAAGTAACTATACGATCGCTATTTTTAATATTAAGGGTTTAGATCTGTACTACAATAATTTAGGTCGAGCATGAGGATCCGTATAATGATATCATATCAGACTTTGAGGAGGTCTCTAGCTGAAAACCAAAGCTCCGTTACATCTAACACATGTAAGAGCTTAGACTGCAGAAAAGAGAATACTTGTTTTCGATACTCCACAGGTCATGGTATGCAGAGTATGCACTAATTGTCTCTATAAGAGACAAAACAGCCTATTTATTTAGTTTCAACCCAAAACCAAAACCATCATGACTATGATGATAGATGATAGTAATGGTAATAAGGAAAAAAGAATATTCTAAAGCAGCAGAGGCTATGGAAGAATTGTAGAGAACAATATGAGATGTAAATCGTGATCACGTGTTAGAACAAGCGAAAAGTGATAACCACATTCCATAGAAAAGGAACGATGTATTTTTTAATTTCACTTCCGAATATTTTTCATTTATATGTTTGCATAAACCGTAAAAAGCGTGAAAACTCGACAGTGGCATTCTATTATGCTTGGCAATTCAAAATGTATTGTAGCCTGGCTCTAGCTTGCGGCTCTATCATATTTTGTGATATCTTGATTAATAAAGATGGCAGCAAATTATGCAGCATAAATACTGCATAAAGCTTTCTACAGCTTGGGCAAATAAATTTGTCGCAATAACTATACACAACCTCAGTTACATGATTGAACCCATTTATTGCTACGATCAAAATTGTGATGA
>JBKOWU010000082.1:0-2013 GCA_046724555.1 Thermoproteota archaeon
ATACTTTGCTGTAAATGTATCTCTAAGGTACTCATGCATGATAGTATAGTATATCAATATACGATAGTAGCCTATTAACTTATTACAGTATTTTCAAATGAGATATAATAATTTCAATATATACTAAGAGAAACGATATGCCTGGGTATATCATGGTATAAGGGGAACGGTAACGGTATAACTAGAAGAAAACAGGATAAGGGATTTCAAATGATATGGATATACTAGTAACTTGTTCACATAGTCTCACATCTTTGCCTTTCCACAATTTTTGCACTTTGTCTGTCCTCAGTCATACATTGAGTAGTATATGTAATATCATGATCTAATTTCAAAATGGCTTAGAAAAGATACTCCGTTATTGTCAAAAGTTGCTTATTGTATTTGATAATGAAGCCAGTGATTTCTTTCTATTAGTGGCACATTGTTAAAGTCGTTTGCATACATCATCAGAGCTTCATGGTTTTGGTAAAGTTAGTAGGCACTACATCGATTGTAATGCAATAGACATTACTATCTATTGCACATTAAGAGGTGTATAAAATTGATTTATTGTACTTCGTGTATAGAAATGTATGGACATGAGTACAAAGCAAAGGCTTTGCGGAATGGAAGTCACAGGATTACGCTATAGAATGTTTTTGCTGCGGAAACACTTATTGCTCTGATAGATGCAAAGAACAAGATCACCAAGTAAAATTCACTCATCATGAATGGCATGATTATAAACGCATTTATGAGCAAATCATGAGTATAGATCCAGAGATTAGGTTAGTCACAATATGTGATATCAATGGCAAAATGATGTATTCTGACTATCGTGAGGGTACAGAGAACTTGCTTTCGCCAGAAGAGAGTAAAAAGTCTTTGAAGCTAGCTATAGATGCATGGAGGACACGAAGCAGTCTTGCACCAAAGATAGGAAAAGGAAAATATGTTTTGGTTGAATATGAAAAAGTCAAAAGGATTACTATGCCACTCGGCAAGAATCACCTTCTATATGTAACCACAGAAGTAGGAGCTGATCATTCTAGTGTAATTGGTAAGATTGGAGAATTAGCAGCACAGAAACAGGATTATTAAGATGGCAGAAATATACTGTCACTAGTTTAATCAGGAAGCCTTGATCAACTAAAGCCTTTATTATTTGTAAGGCATCATCACGTACATAGAATTTATCAGAACTAGTCAGATCCATTTGGAAATCTTTGAACACACAGCACAGTGTCATACACACGACACTTTCTTTGTGAAGGCTTCAGCATTCCTTCTTATAATCTACGGGTTGATTAAAAGAATGATTAGAAAATGATTGACAGAATAGGTGGAATAGTAGTAATAGTCTCAGACCAACAAAAAGCTATGGAATTTTATAGTCAAAAACTTGGATTTGAGATTAAAACAGATACGTCATTTGTTGGCATAAGATGGATTGAAGTTGGCCCAAAACACTCTCATTCAACGATCAGCCTCATGCTACCAAATGTCCAGATGATGTCAAATGAAGGAGTGGTAGAAGCTGTAAAGAAAGGTATTGGAACAGAAACTGGCATATGGTTTTATTCAGACGACATGCAATCAACTTATGAGGAGCTCAAGAATAAGGGAGTTGAGATTACTCCACCTGAAAGACAGGAATGGGGAGGTATAATGTCCAAATTCAAAGACCGAGACGGGAATTCATACAGTATAATTTCCTCCCCTAGTTCTGAGAATGTTGCAGTGGATAGTAGTAGTTAAATCTAAACTCTTTTTTATTCAAGCATAGTCTACATCTTCAGTGGAAAGTATTGGAGCTTTAGCGCATCTCTTCTTTATTTGGCTCCCATAGTGCACATATGCCATGAGGCGCTATTTCGCCAGAGCTTTTAGCATATACATCTGGTCCCTCATCTGTAACAATAGCACAATGATTTGGTTTCATAAAGTATACGCAATTGTAGCAGAAATATCCAGTATGATGGTCTGAGTCTTTGAATTCTTCCATTTCCATATATCTAGCTGTAACTTTGG
>JBKOWU010000057.1:0-8050 GCA_046724555.1 Thermoproteota archaeon
TTTAGTCAATGCAATAGCAGATGATGGATTTGCAAATGATGTTGTAAGTGGAAATTCCCATAACCTATTGTTTTGGGATTTGTTCTTTATAACAGATTATTTAATTATGGCTTCTGCATTGTTTTGGTATAACAGATTTCACATATCAAACGAATTGAAGAAATCAAGCAGGATTAAATTATGATTGTTACTAGACTTGTCTTGCCATGTGTATTTTCACACTAGCTGCAATATGGGAAATACTTCTAGATGTGGGTCATCATAGTCAATACAGCATCGATTAACCTCTGTGCTACATTTTCTTCTTAACTGTACCAAAAAGTAATGTGTAGCCACAGGTAGGACATTCTTGAGACCTTAACAATGTTTTCAATCCCCTGATTGCTGTTTTGCTAAAAAGTTCACTGCCGCATTCTACACAATAATATCTTAAAATGTGATTTACCATGAGAAATCTCAATCATAAATAGCAGCTAATAAACTTGCTATAAGACAAATGTCGTCAGGTTTACAACATGTATTTTCATAAGTTGATTATTTAAGCATGGTTGAGAATATACTCTAAGGACTTTGATTGAACAGTATAAACACGAGATTAGTATCATGTCTTTGCAAAATGTCACCTCACCTAATAACAAGAAGATAGATAAAATACATAGTCAAGACCAACAAAACAATAATAATAACAATAATACAATTCCTATTAGGCTGATTGCATACATTAAATGCCGATATTGCGATTCAGAATTTAATACAGAGGAAGAAAAGAATGAACATGAATTAGAGCAGCATATATAAGATGAAACAAGCGGTGTTGTTACTTGTTATGGAGTATATTGCAAATGAACAATAATGATGATAAAGCTATATGTCCTATTTGTAAGAACAAATTGAAGAAACATTCAGAATTGCAAGACAAAATATGTAATATGATTACAATAAAACAATTTGCAAATAACTGTCCAGGTTTTGATGTCCAGTTTAGACCTTTCTTTGAAAAAGGAGAGGAAGAACATTAGATTAATTAATTAATTTATTAGGAATAATCCTCTACCTAACAATCTTAAGCGCCTCTCTCCCTGTCCAGACCAATAGCCATTATTTATTAACACTGCAACTTAACATAAATGAATTACAATACATGATGCATATGATGTTTATGATATTCTCTTAAGCAATATAGTTAAAGGTTTAGGACCATCATAGATTTACCTAGACATCCATCTTGTTGTCTTTATCGAATAAAGTCAGTAATGCTAGAACAAGATTTTATGTAACAGGCAGCTATTTCAGACTCTGTAAAGGGGAAGGCAGTGGATAAAATTCAAGCTAAAATCAATCTAAAAACAGCAAGAGAAGCTCCAAAGGGACCAGTTCACAAAGAGACTATGAATTACTGTGAAAATGAAATAAGACCTTTGCTTGTGGCTATCAACATAGAGAAAATGCATGTCCAAAATGTGGCTCAAAAGCTGTAAGAGTAGGATAATGCAGTAAAATAAATGGCAGATAAAAGTAATGTACTTCAGTTAGCTATATGCCACGCCTATGAGTATTGTTTATGTACATAACACCATTTCCATGATTTATCTGGTAATGCTATCATCACGGGATGACCAGTATGCTCAAAGTGTTTTGTTGCATGAAGACCAATAGAAGAATCGCAGCATCCTACGTGACCACAAATTAAACACATACGCAATGCTACCCAATTAGTTTGTTCTTTTTCACATTCTTCACAACTAGATGTTTTAGGAGAAACTTTGCTCCCATCTATACCAGCAAAATGTTCACAGCTTTCTTTGGTTTTATTAGATAACCCCAATTACAATCATAACCTATAGAAAATATGGATATAAAGAACTTTCACACTTAATTTTTATTAAATTATTTATAATTGATAACGATGGCCTCAAGAAAGAATATTTCGACAGAAACACCATGGGAACCAATATTTGGTTATTCAAGAATAGTAAGAGTGGGACCTTATGTTTATGTGTCCGGTACAACTGCTACTGATAAATCAGGTAATATCATAGGGATAGATAATCCGTACATGCAATCTATTCAGATTATAAAAAATATCCAAACAGCTTTGCAAAAAGTGGATGCTAGTCTAAATGATGTTGTTAGAACAAGGATATACACAACTAACATTAACAATTGGGAAAAAATTGGACAAGCTCATTTAGAATTTTTCAGGGAAATCCGACCTGCATGCACTCTGGTCGAGGTAAGTCATTTGATTTCTCCGGAGATATTGGTTGAAATGGAAGCAGATGCTATAGTGACCTAACTACCCTGACGTGCTTAGAATAATTTAAAAATCTCGCTTAACTTGGTTATCTAATATTAATAATACACAGCTAACATGCCATATTTTGATCAATAAGGAAGTTGTAGTAGTATTATATGATTTGTAAAGATATATGTATACGCCACAAGGCACACAAACCGTATCGTTCTGGTCGTTATGGTAATGGACAGAAACGCTGTCAAATATGTGAGATTTTTATAAAATGGGATGGAATATTCTGTCCTTGTTGTGGATGTAGATTAAGGATAGGACCCAGACTATTCAAACATAAAGTAAAATTGAGAATCAAGGAAAAACAAAAAGAAAAGCTGATGCAAAAAGCTCAAAATAAAAACAGTAATATCATATTGCGTTCACCATAGCAGTCCTGAAGTATAAAGTCTAATGATTTAGGAGAAGCAGCGGGATGATGGAAACAGAACAGTAACCCGCTGCTTGTGGATATTGTGCATCTTCTTGTCAATGTCTATACAGAACAGGTAGCAAAATACAAACGCTACTAAAATATTTAATAAATTTAGCAGATTTCTCAGTATTTGTTTCTATATCATATATCTTGTCATAATGAGTATAGGCCATAGTCTGAGTTAACTTGGTTATCTAAAATTAATAATCCATGGGTACACCTCTATACGTACCGTCTAATAGGCAACAATCTGCATATATTCTCGTACTGTATAGGTCAATTGTTAGCCACGTACAATAGACATAAAAGTACGAGATATATGCTGAACGTAAATCATTAAAAATATTGTAATGCTTTCAAAACCTTAATGACCATTTGTTGTAAGTACTGCTCTAAATCGTACTTTACTACTCATCATTGATTCGTAGGCTTCTGATGCACGCTCGAGTGGAAAGACCTCATTTATTGACCTTATACCAGAAAGGACACTAAAGGAAAGGGTATCTTGTGAATCAATTGACGTACCGCTAGCCCATCCCATAATTGACCTACGCCCCGATATGAATAAGCTTGGCGGCACCTGAATCATTTCATTTGAAGCACCTACTATGATAAGCTTACCATTAACAGACAAGCCAGCAAGTACCGCACTCATTGCTTTTGCACTTGGGACTGTTGCAAGAATAACCTTCGCACCTTCTATTACTTTTCCTCCATCTCCTTCTGTTTTACCATTACTAGCAAACTTCACAATCTCTTCAGATGGATTTTGAGCTTCGCTATCAATGTAATGTATTGCACCAAGTTTTCTAGCCATTTCCTCCTTGTCTTTACCTCTCCCAATAGCAATAGTCTTAAAACCCATTTTGGATGCAAACTGAATGCCCAAATGTCCAAGTCCACCTATTCCAAGAATGGCAACAATATCGCCTACATGAGCACCGCTGTTTCGAAGAGCATTATATGTAGTAATGCCAGCACACATCATAGGTGCAGCTTCTGTATATGAAAGCTGCTTAGGAATTTCTGCTAAAGCTACTGTTGGTGCAATAATATAATCTGAATAACCACCGTCGTAGGAGATTCCTGGGACCTGTGCATACTTACACATAACAAAATCTCCACGTCTACAGGAGAAACAGTGACCACAATGACCTCCATGCCAGCCTACTGCTACTCTCTGTCCACGCTCCCAATTGGAGACATTCTTTCCTACATCATCGATAAGACCGGCTACCTCATGTCCTGGAACTCTTGGATATTGTATGCCTGGAAACAAAGCTTGTTTAGTAATAGAATCGCCATGGCATATGCCGCATGCTTGAACCTTAATACGGACTTGCTCTTCATTAGGTTCTGGAAGAGTATTCTTTTCTACTACTTCAAAAGCCCCATTAGCTTTAGAAACTTGCACTGAACGCATATGTAATTATTTTTCAGCATGCATTGTCTTTAATGGTTTTTAATTGACAACTACTCTTGGATGAACTTGTATGGTTAATAATAATAATAAATCTCTCAAACAACAATGAATTGACTAGATTTCCCATAGCTACTAGCGTGTGTACATTTTCCTCTCTCCCTGTCCAGATAGATATCCATTATTTATTAACATAGCAACTCAATTTGGTAACTAGACAGAGACCCTCCATATCTTCTCTTGTATTCTCCCTGCGATAGGAGGCATGACTCTGTCTGCTGCCATATACTTTTAGGGATGACAGAAAACAAAAAGCATTAGAATTTTCTTACAGATGAACCCAAAGCTAATACTATAGCTTATTGATATGGTTGTTGTTTCCTTTCGAATTCCTGCATTCTAGCCGTTAAAGCCAGAACATGGTTTTCTTGAATCAGTTACTCGCCTGTTCTACTGCCATGGTCGGTCAGTCATTGTTTTTACTTCAAATAAAGTATATCTTAAAAGTTTACCCAAGGATATTATTTGCTCCTTTTTTTGTTACAAGCCGTCAACTACTTGTTACTTATGGCAAATCATAGATGATAGTTTTGTACTTACCAAGCAAAGATTATTAGTTACAAAAATTGTTAAGAATCAGTGCAAAAAACATGTCCTAAATGTAGCAAACACTTTGAATGTCTTGAATCAATAGACTGTTGGTGCTTTCATTTGGGAACACATTGCCAACCAGATAAATCTGTCGAAGATTGCATGTGTAATAATTGTTTGTTAACTCATAACGATATTAGCACCTCTTTACAAAAGGTCCGCATGCAAGTCATAACAGAACGATAAACTATATTGTACTTGATTCAGCTAAAAACTATCAGGATAATCAACTTCGAAGAACTTCAACATACCCGGATGTGGAATTGACCTTCTGAATCTATGTGCATTCTTTATCATGAATCCATACCTACAAAAGCCAAATTTTTTAATGTCTGCAAGATGTTTATTTCTATCTCTCTCAAGTTCTGTTTTGTTTCTGTATTGTTTGACGTCATACAATACTGCAGTACCTATAATTGCTCCACGTACGAGCATACTATAGTCGATACCTAAGGATTCTGATGTATCCTTATCAATATTTTTTGAAGCATGTACTAAGAACTTTCCTCTGAATGCAGTATTCCACTTTCTCAATTCTACAGTCTTTTTCCCTGATACTAAAAGTTCAGCATACGGTTGTTTTAGAGATAGGCACTTCATATCTATTGTCAGGTGTAGAGCTTACTGGAAGGTCAGTAACTAAATATCTACTTGTAGATGCTGTAAAGCATGTAGGTTATATTGATATATCAAAAATCCTAACTAATCTATTCTATCGAAATGGTATTAGATACGCAAATTTGATATGCAAAAAATGACGATTAAAGTAGTTAATAAATCATTGTTCAAAGAGAAACACAATAGATGCAGTAAAACAAGTTACATATTGGAAATAAAGCACTAAAAAATATGTAATTTCTACTTATGAGCAACGTCGTGTTAATGACCTGGAAAGTAGAATGCATTATAGCCTATAATCACATTAGAATCAATACAATGAATGAAGCAATGGAAGTGATTTCTAAAGAATTCTGGATACATTATAAAACAAGACGTATAATGGCCTTACATCACTAAGATATACATTGTAAGTACTATAATAGGTGAATATAACAAGCACTACTCGATGTCATACGACTGAGACTATTTGTAGGTCATGCGGTTCAGAAAAATTGCATGCCAAAATAATATGTGGATTTTGTAGCCAACCGATAAATTTTGAATGTAGTCATTGTGGATATATTACCGATGAGAAAGTTCATGTAGATTGTAAAAATGCAGAGTTTCTTGTGTCAGCAAGTCAATAAAACAATAACAAAATCGTGCCATTAAACTGCTAATTCATGGACTTAAATTAAATATACTTTTATTCTGACTTGTTTTCGTTATGAATGTGATTGAAAATAAGGTTATGCCATTTATTGAGAAAAAATAAAGAGCAGAAGTTATAGCCGACCAGAAAACTGCTTTTAATATAAACATTCGAATAACGTGTATTGGGTTGGTTGTTCCTGCAATAAATGTAAACACATATGTATACTTGGTGTTGCTGCCATACAGTATGTGTCATGACAACAGCAGCACCTATCAATGATAAACTGGCTCAATTCTTAAAAGAAGGTCGAATGTGGGAAAAGAAGCCCACCAATATACAAGGAGTATTTCTATTGAAACTACCTGCCTCCAAACAAAATCCATCATCCATAGCTATAGAAATAAATCCAACAAATACTACTACCACTGGGTCAACTTTCACAAGAAAAAAGGGAATAATAATAAGAGATAGTCCAGAGCTAGAACAATTTAACCAAATGCTTTCCAATCCAAAGGTTGTTGAATTGGCAAAGAAAATAGAAGCAATTAATCCAAAGAATAAAGAAGATGCTGCTAACATAAGTAGCGATACAGAAGTTTTTGATATTTAACAAAAAGATTAAGGATGACCCATTAGATACAAAAGGAATAATTATTGTATTGTACAAGAATAATATCATTGAGCGACTTTGCGTTCATACGTTTTATGAGCAACAATCTGTTAACACAAGAAGAAAGTCAACATAAAGATGAGATTATTGATTTGACTGAACAAGTGCTTGATGCAAACGGTCTACAATGTGATGAAAGAATCTCAAAGCTCTCAGAAGAAAAGTTAAGGGAAATACTTGAAGCAGTAAGAAAATTACGAAGGAAAAGAAAAGGACTTCCAAAAGAAGACAAAGGAACTAGTTCTGACATAGAAAATGAAGAAGTAGAACATCAGAATGAACAAGAAGAAATCCCATATATCAGATAGCGCTATGTATCCTGTAGAGGCGACTGAAAACTATAGATGGTAGAAAGCATTACAAGTCGTTGGATTTTAACTCTTGGCTTAGCTACATTATGTTTTGGAATATCGTTATTTGTCTTACGTATTCCAATACGAACAATAGGCATATTCTTTGCATTAGGAATACCTTTGATTTTGTTATGGCTGTATATTGGTGACAAATCAAAACAACAAAAGCTACAGCAGAAAGAGAAAATAACTAATAATTCTAGTAGTAATAATCACCTTAGCCAACACCAACAACAGCCATGCATATGTCCTATCTGTAATCATGAACAAGCAAGAATATGTCTCAATCAAAAATGTGTGTGCTGTATTATAATAAAGGGTAACAGGGTCATTGGACATTCTGTCAATCCATTGCAATAAAAGAATACCATTGTTTAAGAGAACAAAGAAGCTTGGGACATATCTCATCCATAATCAGACCGAAAACTTGTTCGGATTATGATACATATGATTGTCTTCTTTCTAGTTCCTGCATTCTAGCTGTCAAAGCCATTACTTGGTATGATAGCTGTGCTATAGCGTCATCTTTCATTTTGTTTATGACTTAAATGCTTGATTTAAGACTTCTATCTCTTCTATCTAACATATGCGCCTGGTCGTCTATTCAATAGTAATTGTAGCAGTTTTGGTAGTCAGTTGAGAAGTTAGTAATACTTTGTATGGCTGAATATTACTATATAATAAGACTTGCAATTGTTATAGTATATGAAGTTATCGAACACGTAAATTGCTTTTTTTTATTTTCTCATGCACCAAATGCTTACAAATCAATCGTGTGAGCAATTTTATCCTTAATGTCAAAGCCAATCAGACTTTACAGGATAATAGGTTTTCCTCCGCGTATCTTCTAGGCTATTTTTCTCAATTATCAATCCTTGATGTTTTAATTCGTCAATTGCATTCTGAATTGTCCTCCTAGGAAGATGGGTAAGATGAATCAATTCTCCCTGTTCTACAGGATGCTTTGAATTTATAATA
>JBKOWU010000344.1:0-3026 GCA_046724555.1 Thermoproteota archaeon
GGTCATTTGGATATTCAAGCATCTCAGCTATTTCCTTAATTTCCTCCAAATCTTCTTTATCTGTTATATCTGTAGTAAAGGATTGGGGCTGTTCCTTTCTACCAAAACCAAATGGAGGCATTTATCGATAGTTGATAATGAAATTATACGGCTCAGCCGCACCCCAAGCTGAACGGATGGTAAATGACTTCATGTGGATCTTTGATAAAGTGCTGCCAGACCCCCGGCAAGATAACTCATGCTTAGATGACATTAGAGCTTGATAGATTACGATAAACACGATTTTCGTGGAATCTTATGTGATAGCTCTTCTGAAACTATGAGATCCGAATTAGCTTTAATGGCTTTTTCTGCATCCTCATATCCCTCCTTCTGCAGACTTATCATTGTTTCACGAGAAAAGTCTGCTGCTTTACCAAATATGGTATCTGGATTGTCTTTGCGATCTATGTATACTACTCTTGCGACATCAAATCTACCTTCTACTAGATCTTTGAATGTCCTCTCTTCTGTTTCTCTTCGTTTTGAGCTATGTGTTTTTGTATCTAAAATAATTTTATAATCTTCTTCAAATGCCTTAATCCTTTCTTTATCGAATAGACCAATATGCTTATGGGCTAAATTTTTAATTTGACCAAGTAGTATTAGATAGTCTGTAGTCATTTCTGCTACCTTTTTGTCATACTTTGTCTTATCATGAAACCTTATGTCAAGTTCTCTATCTTGGATAGTATCTGCATCTTTTGGTGGTTCTTCTAGGTCCTCTACAGTAGGATATAGATTGATTATATATACTTCCAAATGTGGAACATGCCAAGTCTTATCGCCGTTAATCCGACTGTCATTTTCTCCCTTTTTCTTTACACCTTCGTACTCCTCTTTCTTCTTGTTATACCAAAAATACCTATGTAAGTGCAAAAGTTCTCTTAATGGAGTATTACTAAGATACGCGCCATCCCAAAAATATCTTGTTTCATTATTTATGTTATCACTTAAAGTTGAAGATTCTAGAACTGCATTAGGAGACATGCTTGCCTTTACATGTTGGATAGTAATACCTTGAGGATACTCTATTACATGTTCAGATTTACTTTTAATGCGGCGACCATCTTCATATACTGTTTTACACAGATAACTATCAAACGTAACTGCGCTTGTTGCATCCAATATATCTATCGCTACAAGTAGTAACCTTGGTTCGCCATTACCAAATCTGGTACGTATTGGTTCATTCTCTGAGTCCCAATAATACTCCTTAGCTGTTTCTGCTAAAGGAATATTACTAAATCTAAAAAAAGGAGGTACTCCTAGAAAGAACCTTGTGTCAGGTTGTCGGAAGTTTGGTGTAATTGCACGCATTGGAGGAATATAAGGAAAGGCTAACATTGAAAAAAATCGTCTTGCAGACTCTCCTGTAGCTACTGGAGTATAGATTTCAGGTCTAGAAAATAGATAGAAAGCGTTTAGGTAGTTATTCTTTAAATTTAGTGGCGGGGAATATTTTGCGAGGTATTTATTGTAATTCTCAAGCCATGATTTACTTATCTCGCTCAACCAGTCCCAGGGCTTTTTAAAGAAGTCACTGCTGAACCATGGAAATGAAATTGTAATGTCACACCAAAATTCTGTAAGATCATGCACTGATTTTTCCCATATTGCAGGAATATCGATATCTTCTGCTTTACCTTTGGTTATCTGACGCGCGTCGTCCATGCTTTTCTTGACTGAGTGTACAATTAGTGCGGCATTTAGGGCTCCTATAGAAGTGCCAGCAATTATATCAAACAATGGTCTATTTTTCCTGCTACCACTAGACCTATCCATTTCGATCAACCTTTCACAAAGCGCTCTGTATACTCCTAACTCATATGCCCCAAGTGAACCTCCGCCTTGTAACACCAAAGCTCTTTGTACCATTTTGACAATGATGGTTACCAGAGAAGGATCACTTGATAACCCCGTACTTTTGTCTGTAACAACTAGTTTGAAAGTCAAATTGGCATAAGGCTTATTGTTTTCTCCTTTACTCAAGTCAAAATTCACATATGGCGTTTTAAAAGAAGGATTTTTGGTATATTGACTGCTTAATTCCACATATGTTGTGTGATCTCTATGATTGTCTTGTTGTTCCCATTCATATGAAATGTTTGGATTATAATTATGTTTTTCAGTATCTAAATTACAACTACCTTCCAAAATCACTTCTGAACCTTCGTAGACGACCTGCTCTGGTCCGGCATATGCTATAGGTTTATCTTTAGGAGTAGATTCTTTTGATGAGGATCTTTTGCTTTTATTTTGGTTCTGGTCTCTTACATCGATTGGTTCCTTGATTTCATCTTTATCTTCTTTATTTGACATACAGTGTTTTTGGTATTTGAAAACTCACTACATAAGCGTTCCTCAAGTAGATGTCCATTTCTAGAGAGTTCACCCAACCAAGGTATCGTATCAATCCAATAAAGAATAGAAGTTGAATTAAACAATAGTCCACTCCTTGAGCCATTGTCTAAAGACCTCCATATGATACTTGAGCATCAGATACCTTTTCTCCATATTATTTCTTGCTACTATATGGCTACATTATGATACTTTTCCTAGTATAGTATGTTACTTTTAGTAAAGTAGCTGATATAAGAGGCAGTGGAACAAATTGATACTATAACAACAGTGGAAATATTTTAATTCATTTAATACAGAAAGTAAATGGAGTATATGTCTAGTGATGACACAGAGGAAGAGAGCTCTTTCAGGGAAAGATATGCACAGGAGCTGCAAAAGAAAAAAAAGCAGCTAGGCGCTGGCAGCTACTCTCGAGGTGATGAAATGGCTGAAGAAAGAAGAAATGTAAGTCATCAGCAAGGGAAAACACCGGGACGTAGAGGAGAACAAATAAAACAGGAAGAGATAGACAAGGAAATTGTCAGACGTAAAAGAATACAGCAGCAGAAGAATTAAAACTGAAAAGTAAAGGATGTGGTATTTGTAATGCATCGACTACCCAAATCTACTAATTTGCTTCAACT
>JBKOWU010000003.1:0-2636 GCA_046724555.1 Thermoproteota archaeon
CTCTCATGCCAGTTTGTCATGCTTTATCCATATACACTACTTGCTCCTTTATCAATGAGAAGTCATGTTCATTGGTTTATTTGGTTTCAGACTCATTGCTATCAGAAGCATTGCAGTTAGAACAAATTGTTGCAGCCAAGAGTAGCCAGTCGTTCAGGTATTTTAGATGAACAAAGAGGATAGAAGTTTTAATTAGTTTTATTTTTGCATACTTCTTTAAAACTGCTATAGTTTTAGTGTCCTAACCCTTTCGATTATCCTTGAATGATCAGCTTCTGGTTCTGTAGTTATGTAAAGAAGATGTTCGTCACCTAATGGCATAGTAATACGTTTAAGCTTTTCATATTCTGCCAATACGTATTTTCCTTTTCCTATCTTTGGTGCAAGTTGGCTACGAGTTTTCCATGAATTCACAGCTAGTTCAAGTGATTTTTTACTTTCTTCCGGTGAGAGCAAATTTTGTACGCCTTCTCTATGATCAGAATGCATTATTTTACCATTTGAATCGCAAATAGTTACCAGTCTTATCTTAGGATCGCTATTCATGATATCGTCGTAAATACGCTTATAGTCCATTACTCTCTAATACATTAAGCTAATTTAATAAGATTATTGGCATCAATTTTTTGCCGTGCTATTGGTTAAGATTTGATTTGATTCAATTTAACGAAAACATTGCAGCCTCTCAAATAACTCTTTATGTGTGTTTTCTTCTCGTTGCGAATGTGAAACTAGCTTTTGTAAGTCTTTGAATACCACTTTGAATATAATTAGTTCAGAGTCAGCTTTATCTTTTGTACATAGATATTACACTCAAGGTAATTTAGATTTTAGTACGAGATGTTTATCTGCTATATGCAGAGAGTCTGTTTACAGATATGAAAACGACTACGATGATATTATTATATTATAAATGCAAAAAGAATGAAGTCCAGATTTACAGTAATCGTGGTGATTGCTGTATATCTTGCTGGTATTATATGACAGATCCTAAGGTATCCTAGCCTTGATCTTGTCTAGGAATACAAGCAAATAAATCGGAACCAGTTCCGATATCAACTAGTAGAAAGATCCGAAGCATTGCTATTAATCCAAAATCAGTTATAATAAATCAAGTATAATTTGCAAGACGATTTAGACGAAGAGGATTTAGAGAAATTAGCGACACTATTATTGAAACGAAAAGGTCAGATCAAGAACAAGAGCAAGAATATAAAAAAAGGAAAAAAATCTTCGATAACGTAGTGGATTATAATGACCAATTGATAGTATGTAAAAATTGCCGAAGACCGATAATAGTTTGGGATATCATAACAATACATACACCAAAGTACTGCAAAACTTGTCTCAAATATGCTATGTTGTGAGACATATGGCTAGCCACTTTAAACGAACGTTATTACTAGACCAGAGTTAGCTTTAGATTTTACGTTCATTCATATATGTATACCAAATCGAAGAAGAATAATAATTATATACTCTAAAAAATATCGTCTGTCCTGCCAAATCTAGTGCTACACATTAAAAGTCTTGCTAAACATGGTTAAGTCAAAAGTTAATAGCAAAAATTACTGTAATATTTAACAACTAATGGCTCAGATTGAGGCTAATCAGGGGCAGGATAGAAGAGTGGCATCATCTTACTATTGCCATAATTGTAACTCATCGAACTGTTTAACAATCCAAAGACGTAGAATAGATAATATACGTTCTATTCAATTCTGGAGTTGTAGCAATTGTGGTTTTAAATGGCAAGATCTATGGTCATCTTATGGTGAAGATATATGGTCTTCGCAATATCATAGTATGCAACGACCAAAAGTAATGATGTATAAGATTTGTTGATGATGATAAGGGGGCTGTATCATATGTCAAGAAAAGAAGCATTCCGGAGTATTCTAACTATAGTAATCATCCTTGCTGCAACTATAGTAACATTAGCAGAATTTGGAAACTTTGGTACTGCTCAAGGCCAAGGAAACCTGACGAAAGGAAATGTGACGATAGGAAACGTGACGTTAACACCAGAACAAGTAGCAGTAATATGTGATCCTAGTAACCCAAAGCTCAATTTCGTTAATACAACTGAATCAAAGATATGTGGCATTCCAAAAACAATTACAAATACTACATCAGAAAATATGACAACAGCAAATATGACAACAGGAGCAGAAGCACCATCAGCGGTTACTCCACCATAGAGCTAAAATATTGTTTGTCTACCTATAGCTAGTTGGCCATTATCGTTGTTATTATCACTAGTACTAGTAATAGCAGTATTAGTTGAATCCAAGGCTAGCCTTTTCTGTTGTCGTTCTTGTTGCTGCTTGTTTCTGATATAGTGTAATGCACTGTCTATGGTTGTAGCATTGGACAACAACTCCAGCTTTACCAAATGAGTATCCTTGAATAGTTCCATAGCCTGCAGCTTTTCTCTATTATCAGGCGATGTCTCAAGTATCTCATATGCATGTTTGATTATAGCGTCTAATGCTGTAAGATAATATTCTGATAGTTACACTAGAACATACCTTACAACTATACCGTGTGTTTTAGGATATTCTTTACTGCATTAGGACAGTCTCGATGTGTGGAAGGAGTACAGATTTAAGTAACACGAATTCTTTTGGTGAGAG
>JBKOWU010000183.1:0-4786 GCA_046724555.1 Thermoproteota archaeon
AGTTTTCTATCAAGTAGTCGAGTGTAATAATCTTCCCTCCAGAATCAATTATCTTCTTTGCAGCGGTTTCAGAAATTGAAAAAGTGCAAACTGTCAATCTATGTCCTATTGCTCCTGAACCCAGTACCTTACCAGGAACTATAACTACATCATTATTTTTAGTAACGTTTGCCAACTCGCTCACATTAACTTCCCTTCTGTTTGATCTTGGACCTGAAAGCTCGTTTTCTAATGATCTCCAAATTGAAGCCTTATTATTTTTAAAAGCTCTACGGAGAGCCCACATGTTATCATATACTAAAGTATTAGTGAGCATAATCTATCCCGTCCGTTACCTTAATCCCCAAATAAATGTACCTAGACATTCTTAGGTAATTCCAAGGATTGGATTACACGATTGAAACTCTTTACTTTTGAATTTAGTTTTTCAATGGCTGCTACTACTACTTCTTCTGCAGTTAGGGCGCCATTTGTCTCAATGGTCAAAATAGATTCATTTTCATTCTTTCCATCTTTAACAATCGCTGCTGATGTTGGTTGCCACTTTGCATGATCCTTTCCAACTCCTAGTCTTGCATACGCTTCGAATTTTAGCTTTTGGCTGGGAGCGAGAACAATTATTGGAATATCTTTGCTGACCGGTTTTACAAGTTCATCTTCAGATAAGAGCTCTCCAGAAGTTACAACTCTAGTTTTTTCATTTGCTTCAGAATCCAGAACTAGCAAAACTCTACATTTTGAACAACCTAAAGTGCTTTTACAATCACAATCATGAGGCATTACGAATCTATCTAGGTCTGTCCGCAATGGAATAAGACCTAATCGATGTGCAATGGCCTCATCGTGCATTACAGATGAGTTATCTAAAATTACAACATCATCTATGGCTAAAGTCGGAACCTCACTTATAGACAATCGTCTAATAGCATTAACATACTGTCTAGGAACGTTATTAAATTTGATAGTAATTATCTGGTCCTCCTTTTGAATAACATCCATGGAGTGAGAGGTCATATTAAATCCGAGACCTTTTGCCCATTGCGTCCTTAAATATCTACCGAGGTCATGTTCATTTATAAGTGATTGAGATATCATTACCTTCTTTCTAATGTAATTTATTTGATCTCATTAAAATATGAAATTATCATTAGATGTTTGTAATGTTGACACTATGTTATTTTTTAGGTTATGTTTAAATGTTTAGATTTTATATTTTAATATATTTTATAATATTGCATAATTAGCATCTAATATCTTTTATACTCCCATACTAAAATTGTGTGATAATGGTTGAACTACCCAGATCAGCAATTATTGTAGGTATTTTCACCCTATTGGTGGTGTTTCTTCACTTCAGTTTATCGTACAACAATGTATTTGCCCAACCTGAACCTGGACCTCAAAAAACAGCAAATAATTATACAAAAGATGATTATGCTGCAAAATTTAGTTGCTTCGAAAAGGATGATCAAGATAATCTCATAGTGAATAAGACTACTGGCCTTCTCACACCTTGTGCAATCGATACAGGAGATAATGCATGGATGCTCACATCTTCAGCATTAGTGTTGATGATGACTCCTGGCGGATTGGCAATCTTCTACAGCGGTCTTTCCAGACAAAAGAATGCAGTAAACACACTGATGATGGTTTTCATAACAACAGGAATAATAGGCGTGCAATGGGTATTATGGGGATATAGTCTGGCATTTGGACCAGATGCTATGGGAAATGGATTTATAGGTACCTTTGATTGGGTTGGTCTGAGAGGCGTTCTTCATGATGTGCCATCAGATGTGTATGGCGGAATAAATGGCCCAACCATTCCACATATGACTTACATGGCATTCCAAATGATGTTCGCTATTATCACTCCTGCACTAATTGTAGCTGCATTAGCAGAGAGAATGAAATTTAGTGCATTTGTGATCTTTATAATACTCTGGGCAACGTTTGTCTATGACTTTGCTGCTCACTGGACATGGTCACTTGGATCCGGCGGCACAGCGGTTGGCTGGACTGGTGCACTCCCGTCTCTTGACTTTGCAGGAGGAACTGTAATCCATATTACATCAGGCTGGTCAGGATTGGTTATAGCTCTGATGTTAGGCCGTAGACTAGGATATGGAAAAATACCCATGGAGCCGCATAACATATCGCTCATAGTTCTAGGAGCAGCTTTGCTATGGGTAGGATGGTTTGGCTTTAATGCAGGTTCTGCTGGAGCAGCTCGATCAAATGCAACAAGCGCGTTCGTTGCAACACAGGTTGCTACAGCTATGGCAGCAGTAACATGGGCACTAGTCTCATGGGCTCATACAGGCCGACCTTCTACAATAGGCGCTGCATCTGGTGCAGTAGCCGGGTTAGTGGCTATTACTCCAGCATCAGGGTATGTGTCACCAATGTCTTCTATTATTATAGGCATTGCAGCTTCAGTATTTTGCTATGCTGCAGTAATGTTCAAGAATAGGAGGAAATGGGATGATGCACTTGATACTTGGGGAGTACACGGTATCGGTGGTCTTGTAGGTGCGCTATTAACAGGAGTATTTGCTGAAAAGAGGTTTACACCTATAGCAGATGGACTTGCATTTGGAAATCCACAACAGCTTTTGAGTAATGCAATAGGAGCATTCGCTTCTCTAGCATGGGCAATGGGAGTTACAGCAGCAATAATAAAAATCATGGACATAGTGTGGCCCCAAGGAATAAGAGTCACTCCAAAAGAAGAAGAAATTGGGCTTGACTTGGCCCAACATGGAGAAAGGGCATACGTAACAGAATAAAGAATTAGCATTCTTTTCTTCTTTTTTATTGTTTAGTTACCAAATATGCAGTTGTTCAGTTAGGATGTCACATATCAGATGGGTTTTTAAGAATTAACTATACCTAGGTGATAGACAAGAGTAAGGTAAACTTTATCTTTTTCAGCAATGTGTCACAGCCATGGCTGATCAAGTATTCATGTTCGCCTTAACTACAGGTATCTTCGCAGCATTCACTGCGCTCGTATTTACAGCAAGGGCAAAAAGGTATTCACAGGGCTTTAGGCCAGCTACTGATGGTATTAAACCATAGACTTTTGGTTAATAATATGATGGCTGCTTAGCATGTGTGAAATCCCTTGTTTGAATTTTTTTTATAATTGCTGACTAAGTGCAATTGTACGCAGTGTTGAATTGCAAATATATTCACATACACATTATCGCATCTATACAATAGCCCAATTTATTGAAATCTGCACTGCCTGCATTAAAAATAGACCACCCTTTTAAACAATCAGCAATTGAGCGTTATATGGACAGAGCAATGACGATATCAAATTACAACATATCCAAAGGATGGATAACGTAGTAAGTTAAAAAGAGGCTTCAAGGGAAAGAGCAAAATAAGATCATTCTAACAGTCCATATCAAGAGAGTTAATTGCATTCAAGAAAACTTAATTCGTATGACCAGAGAACTTATCACATACATGACACCAACATTTTCTTCAGAAAATAGTGAGGATAAAAAACAGGACAGGTGTTCTTCGGCATATCAATGGTTTCATAGAAATAGATCCAAAGTCATAGCGCTGAGCATTATCAGTATCATATCTCTATTTGTTCTTAACATTTTTACAACCGCAACAGAAATTTTATTGAATTCAGCTCACTCAAAGATCATCCAGATTATTACCATTGCGCTAATTTCTTTGATAATGCTTTCGATAATTTGGAAGGGTCTAATACCTATTGTAATATGTGGTCTTGGCATTGCTTTGATATACGGAGGAATTATTATACCATCCTATGCACTCACTCTATCTACTAATAGCTACTTCAAAGGAATAAGAGTATCAATTGATCAACATATGATATCGATGGCTGCAGAAAGTTACTTTTTTCTTGGAATTGTCATGGTTATCCTTAGTATGATAATTGCTTACAAACCTACTCTACTCTATGTCAAAAACAGACCTGAACCTTTCGATGCGTTATGGACTCAGTATCAAAAATGGAATAATAATTGGCAGCTTGCTGGCGGTTACACAGAACGTAGTATACCTCTTAAGAGTTTAATGAAGGAGCAAGAAATATACATTTTATGGCGTTATGAATATATTTTAACTAACATATACAATACACATTATCTAGTTGAACCAAACGACTTTGTTCCAAAAAGTTCTATAATAGTAAGAGATAACAAAAGTGGCAGAATGATTGGCATATCAAAATACAGTGGATATTTTATCTGATGCAGTAGGTAAAGTTTGGAATGAATCTATGAATATACTTTGTTACCTTAAAAATTAGTGCCATAATACAAATACTGTATGCATCATAATTGAGCAGGCATCCAAGGTAGGCTCGTAAGCGATCTATGGCCAACCAATATTCCAGACCATCTATTTTGATCAGGGTTTCGTCAACAACTATCCCGTTTGATTTTACGTCTGTCTACTCTGAATCTGTCAGCTAAGGAGGTATGTATTCTAGTTCTCTTAATAGCAATTAAAAGCTATGACATGCCTATCTATATAGATTACCCTAAGTTAACAGAGCCGGTTTACTCACTGACATGCATAAATAGATCTTTGGAGACTGTTCTATAGACTAATGGCAGATAATAAATATACTGTTATACGTCTAAATCTAGATGGTAACAAGTTTGAACTTCTAGTAAAGCCTGATCCCGCATTAGAATATAAACTTGGCAAAAGAACTGACTTATCAAGCGTCCTAATTTCTGATGAAATTTATTCTGATGCAAATAAGGGCTCAAGAGTAGGCGTAGAAAAA
>JBKOWU010000079.1:0-3469 GCA_046724555.1 Thermoproteota archaeon
CGTTCGGCCACAACTCGATGTGCATCAATTTCAAAGAGAGTAAAGTATGCTTGTCGCATTATAGTTGCATACAGATCATCTATTTGTTGTGCAAGTAATATCCTTCGTTCTACCTTAGTTAACCTTTCAGACAGCTTATCATTGAGAAGCATTTCTGCAAATACTGATGCAGTCTCAGCTAATGGGAGGGGAGCATGCCAGACAGTCACGGGTTTATCAGATGCCGTCATACTGTGAATTGCATGTCCAAATTCATGAGCAATAGTAGAGACGTCTCTAGATTTACCATCAAAATTCAATAACACATATGGAGTGATTTTTGGCGATATCGAAGAACAGAAGGCACCACCTATCTTACTCTTTCTTATTTCAGAATCTATATGCTGCTCATTAAAAATTTTCTCAGCTAATTCTCTGAACTTCGGATCGAAATCTTCAAACGTTTGTAGTACTGTATCAACCGCTTCGCCATAGGTAAACCTTTTCTGATGAGATGCCTTTATTGTTAAAGGAGCATATAGATGGTATCTCTGCAATTTCTTCACACCAAGCATCTTTGCCTTTTGTTTAAAATATTCCTGAAAAACTTTTGAATTACGTTTACATACACCGAGAAGAGTATCCACAGTTGTATCGTCTAAGTTATTCTGAGTATTTGTGACTGAAATTGGTGATTTAAATCCACGCATGTTCAAGCATTCATCACCCCATTCAATTATACGGTTCTGATAAATTTCACCTAATACACCACTATTTTTCTTGTAAACTTCCAAAAGAGATTTGTATGCCGCTTCTCTTTCTCCCGCCTTTATACTACGTGTAAGAGTAAGCAATTTTTCCCTATTAGTGAATGTCTTTGTGATTGACTTCCTGCCTCTTTTAAGTTTGACGACAAATTCAAAACCACTAGTCATTCTATCATAGATCTTGATAAGAGCACCGGTCCCTGTAACTTCGAGGGTATTAATGATCCTCTCTTCAGGTTCTGTTAATGTATACTTCGCAAGTAGCCGTAGATATTTAAGATGTTCTTGGTAGATAGGAGATATTGACTCTATCAAACGTCGTGCATTTTCTTCGTCAAGCTCTTTTTTGAACCATAAGTCAAAGAACAGAAGTCTGTTGGCGATATTGGATCCGAATGTTGCCATTCTTGTTTGAAGTGCAGCCCGTTCATTTGAAGAGGTATCAGCTGCATAGCTCAAATGGGCATAACCACTAGCTATACTGATCTTTTCTGATATTTCTTCAATTGAATGAAGAAAATTTTCGAATTCTACTGCCGAAATACTGTTATTAAGTTCTCCTCGCCTAGTTTCAAGTTGCGCTACTTTGGCTGTAATGGATTCCAGAAAATCTTGAAATTCTTTTTCAGTCGGATCCTTAACAAGGTCATCTAATTTCCAAGATCCAATTTTGGGCATCGACAAGAGAGCCATAGAACACGTAGAGGAGAAATAATGACTTATTAGTGTATGTCTTAATAATTGGGCAGAAGATGTTGATTTCAAGTACTTGCGTAATCATTGTCATAAATAGTTACAAAGGCCTTTTCCTTACCTCTAATCGATAATCAAGTTGTTATACCAATAGATCTAAGACACTTCGTGTTTAGTGTACTGACTGGTCAGTTATCTTTATTAATAGCATTTGCTAATAATATTTAATCAAAAATGATGCTCAATAACAGAATGAGTGGCCTCTTTAGATCTCATCCTATAACTGTATCAGTATCAGTATTGATTTTAGCTACAGTGGGAATTTTTATCCAGACAGAAGGAGCAAGTTGGGATGTAACGTCTCATTTATTGAGACGTCCTGAAACCTTCTTTACACCTTCACATACCATGCTTTACACTGGTGTTGGTTTATTGACTATAGCTGCAGCAATTAGTGCACATTTGTTGCGTAAGAACTACGATGGAATTAGAACTAAGTCATTCAGCACAGCTTTAAAGTTGCTTATAATAGGATCTGCAATCTCATTAGTAGCTGGTCCGTCAGACTATTTGTGGCATCAGGTATTTGGAGTTGATGGATTACTCAGTCCAACTCACCTAACTTTAGTTACTGGTATGCTAATAAATTCTATTGCTGTGGTATTAGGACTTGCTAGAATAATTGTACATTTTCCAACAACAAGGGAAAGTAGATTGAGGGCATTGATTAAGGCTGCAATGATTCCTGCATTTGCAGTTATGTGGGCTATGATGATATGGTATGTGTACATGTTCGCTTTACCGCTTTCTAATGGTCAGCATTTTAACTTCAACCTAAATCCAATTAATGAAATGATAATTTCTATTATTGCTTTGCCTATGATTGGTTCGATGGTTTTTATAACCGCATCTAGAACTATTGGAAGATTTGGAGCAGCTACTGCAGTAACTGCATTGTTACTAGTAATGAACTCATTTGCAAATATAATGCCATCTAATCAATTAATGCCTCTTCTACCATGGTATTTAATGCTTATAATACCAGCTGTAATTGCAGATTTGATATTAAACAAGTCGGTAATACTTATAGGATCAAAGAAGAATACGCTGAAGGCTGAAAGATCCGTAATGGTTTCAGGTGCAATAATTGGCTCAATATTCTATATTATAGGTTACCCAATGCTTCCAATAACATATGCTGAACCGCTTAGCTATACCTTTCATTCAATGGGTGATATATCAGCCAATTTTGTTAGAACTCTTCCATTGATACTAGTTCTTACGACAGTTCCCGGAATCGCAATGGGAATTATTGGTGCGATTATATCGATAAAGAAAATAAAAGCGCCAAATACAAAAAATATTGCAAACAACATATTATCTGAAGCGGGAAATAGTGAAATATCACAGTAAAAGGTGAGGAGCAGATACTAAATCGTGTGTCCAAAAGTTACCTCACAGTACAAGCTAGATATAAGAGAAAGAATAGTTCGATCTGCTATCGATTGTTTTTCTAAATATGGGTTTGATAGGAGTAGGATGGACGATATAGCTCAGACAGCAGATCTAAGTAAGGGAACACTATATCTTTATTTTAAGAGTAAGGAAGATCTATTTTATGCAATTTGTGAAAACAATCTTAAAGTGCTAAAAGAGCAATTATCTCATCTATTTGTAACAACAAAAGAAAATTTATTATCTGATGCAGAACAGTTTTATGATAACCTCCACAAGCTGGAAAAGAGTGGGAGTGAAAAAGTATTTTTTGAAACAGTGGCAGAGTCATCCCGCAATCCAAAGTTGCAGGGAATATTATATGAGCAAAGAACAAAAATATTCAATGTTGTTAAGGAGTATTTAGATCGTCAGGTTCAAAAAGGATTCTTTAGAAAAGATGTAGATACAGATGCTATAGCATCCGGACTAGTAGCTCTCTATAATGGGTTGGCTGTAAGTAAATTTTTAGGAATAAACCAAAATTTGAATAAAAAGGCCTGGATTGGGACAGTTAAAGCTATCATTACTGGTAT
>JBKOWU010000184.1:0-4420 GCA_046724555.1 Thermoproteota archaeon
GTACTCATACAGGAACGCATATGGATGCTCCATTTCATTTCAATCCAAATGGGCAAACCATAGATCAAGTTGAAGTCAATAGATATATTTGCAATAATGCCATACTCATGAAAATACAGAAGAATTCCAATGAAACTATCAGTAGTGATGATATAATACGCAATAGTGAATACGAAATAAAAGAAAAAGACACTGTTGTCTTCTCAACAGGATGGGAAAATCAAATCAAGGAAAAAGATAACTATATAAAAAATAATCCGGGTTTATCAAAGGATGCCGCAGAGTATTTGGTAGAGAAGAAAGTTAATGCCGTAGGAATAGATTGCCCGAGCATTGATATAGGTACTGATAGCGGATTTATAGCTCATAAAACGCTCCTATCAAATCAAATTATAGTAGTAGAAAATTTATGTAATTTATATAGATTCAACAATGATAAATTTATGCTCTTAATCACTCCTCTAAAACTTACAGGCACTTCAGGTTCACCCATCCGTGCTATCGGTATCGAAGAATAAAAGCTGACAATAATCCTGATGGAAAAGGAGCTACATTTGCATTTAGTTTACCAATATGAACGAATAAAATACCACATTTAAATCGCATACGAATATTTATTAGGGAAACTTGAAGTCTTGCTATATACAATCCATACCATAATAACAGAATTTATTAAATCTTTTAATAAATCCAATGACATTTCGTACAACGAAGTTGAAAAGACAGTTAATGAAACAGGCAAAATCGCATTATGCACATATGCATATTAGTGGCATTGACGAATAAAAAGGAAACAAATTGTACAAGCAGATGATATTATAAGATTGGTTGAAGAAAATAAAAACAATAAACAATATTGTATTTCTGTATTTGATCTTCATCAAACTTATGGTTCATTTCATGCTATAGATGGAATTTCGTTTAACGTAGAGTATGGAAAAGTGTTTGGTTTTCTTGGTCCCAATGGTGCAGGAAAGACTACAACGATAAAAATACTGACTACTCTTATGCAGCCCTCTTCTGGTACAGTCAGAATCTTTGACAAAGATATTCTATTGCATTCTATGGAAATTAGAAAAAGAATTGGAGTTGTGATGCAACAGCCTAGTTTCGAAGCAAATCTAACTGTAGAGCGTGCTCTAGACCTATACGGCTTCATGTGGAAATTACCCAGCAGAAAACGCAAAGAAAAAGTGATGGAATTATTGGATGCATTTGATTTGGAGAGCTTAAGGAATATAAAAAATGATGAACTGTCAATTGGCCAGAGAAGACGTGTTCAAGTTGCAAGAGAATTTATGCATGACATGGATTTGCTATTTCTTGATGAGCCAACAGTAGGCCTGGACCCATCTGCAAGGCGAACATTATTAGATTTTATAAAAAGACAGGTAAGAGACGGGTTAACAGTCTTCTTCACTACGCACATAATGGAAGAAGCTGAATATCTCTGTGATCAGGTTGCCATTATCAATAGGGGGAAGATAATTGCCTTCGATACACTGACAGAGCTAAAGAGAAAGTATGGAGAAGTTAAAACTGTTGAAATTAAGTTAAAAAATGTTTTAGCTAAATCAGCATTATATTTAATAGATTCAGTGGCAAGTGGGAAAAAAACCCATATTGAGACTCCAGAGCTAAATACGTTAAGGATCAGCTCTACTAATGGACAGGAAATTATGATCAAAGCAATAGAATCGCTTTCGAAAAATGGAATTCAAATAGAAAATATTGCAATAAATTCTCCTAGCCTTGAAGACATTTTTCTTACTATTGTAAATTGTAGATAAGAAGCAGTCCTAGATTTTCATTTTCGTTAGTGTCAGAGTTGCCATTAGAAATGCAGCTGCTGAAAGCATAGCAATAACTATAGCCTCAATATGTGTAAAGGGGCTAATTTGTGAGAATATGCCTGCACGCGTTATATCTACAACATATGTCAATGGATTAATGTTAAAGAGCGTATGTAATGGTTCTGGAACCTTTTGTGATGGATAGAAAGCGGAGCTTGCGAATGCAAAGAAGAGAAATATTCCATTGACTATTACGTTGAATCCTTCATTACTCTTGAGCCTGGTAGATATAATGATCGTAATTGATCCAAAAAATATTGCGCCAGTAATTAAAGCATAGATTGTATATGGTATACTAAGTAATGTAAGGTTTACATTTCCAAGCATAGTTGGAATTCCAGCTATTATAATAATCGATGCACTTGCTGTACCCATAAGCATTATTGTGACAAGGTTGCTTGCTATATACTGCATTCTAGTAAACGGCATTACTAATATTTGCTGGAACATTCCATTACGCTTATCATTCCATATAATACTTCCAGCTACTGTACTGCTATTCATAACATTAAAGCCGATCATGCCTACTGCCAAATAAGCAGGATATGTAACCATAGCATGTCCAACCCTGATCCCATGTTCTTCAATCAGTGATGAGTATGAATAACCCGCTATGAAAATATAGACTATAGGGAAAACTACTTGCCAGATCAGAAAAACCTTGTCAATTGAAGCAATCAAATTTCTATATACCAAAGAAATAACGCCAGAGCTCAATAACAACAACCAAATGAATATTACCCCCATATTTTAATTAGATCGGATACTCATTTTATAGCAGAAATTGTAATTTTGTAGCGAATATCTTATAATTTGAATTCTATATTATATCTTTGTATGTTGAAGATTTTTTTGTCTTCTTAAGCGAGTTGCTATATATATAACAATCACAATGATGGCAGTTGCAATTATAATACCAACCACGGTTATTCCACTTGACGATGATAAATTTATGTACGGAAAAAAGAGAAATGGACCATTTACATTTACAGGAAATGTAAAAGAAATATTTTGACCAGAATAATAATCATTATTTATATCTACATTTAATGTATAAATGCCAGGTTTCTGGAAAATGTAATTATATATATAGTGACCATATGGTACCAATATTGGATTTGTTTTTGTTAAATTATGACCATCATGCGATATTCTTATTAAAATTGGCAGGTCCACAAGATCGTCTCCATTAATGCTTCCTATTCCCAAGAGTATTCTGGCATTTTGACTAACAACTGGATTTGAAGGATCAGTTTTCATTTCCATATTATAGTTTCCTATATTCTGTCTTATTGATCCTTTAATTGAATCAGCGAAAGCTTCTTGTATTGTCATTACTGTAGGTTTTAAATAAATTAGAGATATTGACAATAACGATAATAACGATAATAACAATCCCAAAAGCATATCAATTATCAATAGTTATCAGTCATAACTTCTATTTGTTTTTTTATACTTTTTAGTATATTAGACCGTCCATTTTCAAATGTATTATTATATTTTTACAATTGCAAAGGCCTACAGTTATAGATGTGTCTTTCTGTACAGGGAGGTAAGAAAGAAGGAAAGAAGATGGCTAAAGATCCTGTTTGTGGAATGTTTGTAGAAGAAAAGCCAGAATCCATCAGGTACATCAAAGATGGAAGAGAATACTACTTTTGTAGTAAGCAATGCTTAGATGAATTTACACAACCTGAAAAAGAGTTACGAAAGCTAAAGGTACATGTTGCAGTCAGCATAACTCTTACAATACCTATAGTAATTTTGAGCCTACCTCATATGCTACCTGAACAATTTGGTGCTCTCTTTCCTATGGGTATCATGCACTACAGTAATTATGTAATGCTAACATTCGCAACTCCTTTACAATTCTGGATAGGATGGAGGTTTTACAGGGGATTATGGGACGGAATTAAAGCAAAGGCCTCTAATATGGATACACTTATTGCAATTGGAACAACTGCTGCTTACTTGTATAGCGCAACAGTCACCTTAATTCCGAACTATTTCCCATTTACTTCAGTATACTTTGAAACTGCAGCCATTATTATCACATTAATACTTATTGGAAGACTACTTGAGACAAGAACTAAAGAAAGAGCCTCTTACGCCGTAAGAAAATTATTGGATCTTCAACCAAAAATGGCCAAGGTCTTAAGGCAAAAAGAGGGAGGAGGAAATATAGTAGTAGAAGTCGAGATTCCAATAGAACAGGTACAACAAGGAGACATCATGATTATAAGACCAGGAGAAAGGATACCGACTGATGGAAACATAATAGACGGATCATCATCTATTGATGAATCAGCTGTAACGGGTGAAAGCATTCCCATAGACAAGGCAAAAGGCGATGAAGTGATTGGTGCAACGATAAACAAAAGTGGTCTGCTTAAAGTCAGAGCAACTAAACTCGGACAGAATACGGTACTCTCACAGATAATAACGCTAGTTGAAGAAGCTAGGACAGGAAAGGCGCAAATGCAAAGGCTAGTAGATCAAGTAGCAAAATATTTTGTCCCAGGAGTTTTAGCAATAGCAATAGGAGTAGGGCTTGGATGGTACTTCGT
>JBKOWU010000165.1:0-14922 GCA_046724555.1 Thermoproteota archaeon
CGTATGAATCAATGGTTCTTTGGTCGATGACGCCCATATCTACCATCAGATGACCCACAATAGTTGATTTACCATTATCTACATGACCTATAACCACCAAGTTCATGTGTGGCTTTTTACTTGCGCTCATAACGGTAGAGCACGCGTAGGGCCTTATTTGTATTTCGTTAGACCGTCTAGTTTAACAATATATATGCATCACTTTTTGAGAATAAACTCCTAAAGAGGTGACCAGATCGTGGTGAAAGGGTTAGAAATAGCTACACGAATAATTTTAAATAAAAAGCTAACGATCATGTCAGTCATTCGGCCAAACAAACTAACAAGACAAACTAAAACACCTATCTAAGAAATTCAAGTTCTAGATACTGTTCTCTGATAGTCATCTTCAAGTCTCACTATATCATTCTCATCAAATCTCCCATATGATATTTCAAGTATGACGCACTGGTTTTTGTCTGCATATACCCTGTGCTTTGTCTCTTTTGGAATTACAATATCCTCGCCCTCTTCAAGGGTAAAGAACTTGTCATCTAACTCCACATGTGCAGTACCCTTTACAATCTTCCAAAATTCCCACCTTTCTTTATGGTACTGCAGACTTAGCCTAGAGCCTGGGTTAATATAAATCAGCTTTACAGTGCAGGTTTCGTTTTCATGAAACTTCTCAAATCTCCCCCAAGGTCTATCTTCAGAATAAATATTCATATCATAGTCACACAATTAGATGGAAAAGAACTAATTTAACAATTACTCCTCAGATGCTGAGGACAACAGTGAATTTTCGGTTCATACAACAAATTATTATTATATTATATGCCATAATATTCATCAAGATTGATGCCATTGATCATAACAATTCACGAGAGTGTATCAGATACGCAAGCATAATGCAACTATGGTTTCTCATTAACTACGCAGTCTATTGTTAGATACCTTTTTGATCTTTTGTTTACAATCAACCTAAATAAACACAAGGCTGACAAACAAACAAACAAACAAACATCGCTCTTTATTACGTAATTGATATTGTTCCTAAACCAGGTTGTAACGGCTCATAGAAATTAGGACCATAAAATATCTATATCACTGATTCAATCAAATTGCATGGTATACCATGATAGAATACTTGGAGTGAACAAACAGTGAATGAAGAAGAGAAGATTTTAGTTTTAGGTTCCGAAGAAAAAACTACTCTTACTAAATCTGAACAGCTTTTTGATAGTATCATTGGATATAATGACGTCAAAAGATTATTCAATTTGTCATTTTCATCTGAAAAACCCGTGCACATATTATTGGTTGGACCACCAGCGTCCGCTAAGACACTTTTCATGCTATCATGCATGAAACTAGAGCGTTCATACTTTACGCTTGGAAGTCATAGTACGAGATCTGGGATGATGGATTATCTATTTCAAAAGCGGCCTCGGTATCTAGTCATAGATGAGATTGAACACATGCCAATAAAGGATCAAACAGCTCTCCTCAGTTTAATGGAAATAGGTATCATTGTCGAAACAAAATATAAAAAAACTCGTGATACACAGCTAAAGACCTGGATATTTGCAACGAGCAATAGCACTGATCAGATGTTGACTCCCCTGTTGTCAAGGTTTATGGTTCTGCGCTTTAAGCAATATAAGTATGAAGCGTTCCAAGAAGTAGCAGTACACCTGCTTTGTCGTGAAGGCATATCCAGGGAAATAGCTATCGCAACTGCTGAAACAGTATGGTCAAAGATGAAGTCAAAAGATATCAGAGACTGTGTAAAAATCGGCCACCTTGCAAAAACCAAGGATGATGTAAATTGGATCGCTGAAACACTAAATAATTACAAATGAGATAATGGAATCATACAGATAGATCACCAAGGTTGCCCCAAGCACAAGGATATCATTGTGTCTAGACAGATATCGGCCAGAGCATCTTTATCCGATTGTAAATTAATTCATATCCAAACCATATCAAATTGTGAATACTCCCAGTTGTATTAAGTATTGGCGTCATTAACTGACTACCCTAAATTCTATACCCTTTGTCTCCAAAAATCGGATTAAACGTTCAGCATGGTTTTCGTCTTCCATCTCAAGACTTAGATAGACACCTGCGGTCCCGGCGGAGATATTAGCGCTTAACCTATCATGTTCAACTTGAACAATATTTACACTTTGCTCTGCAATGCAATCAACTACTGTCTTCAATGCTCCAGGCTTGTCTGGCAATTGGATAAAAATTTTAAGCATTCTGCCCATTTGAGTAAGTCCCTTTGCTACCACTTGTCCAAGTAAATACATGTCAACATTCCCGCCTGAAAGCAATGACACTACATTTTCATTCTTATTTAAACTGGGGTTTGAAAGCAGATATGCAAGACTTGCAGCCCCAGCAGGTTCTATAACTAGTTTGGCCCTCTCCATCAATAAAAACATAGTTTTAACTATTGAGTGGTCATCTACCACTGTTATATCATCTATATATTTGCTAGCTATCTCATATGTCAGTCTGCCAGGATATTTGACAGAAATTCCGTCAGCAATAGTATATCCAGAGTTCATTTTTTGTAAATAACCCTTTGCAAGTGATTCCTTCATAGCAGGAAAAGCTTTTGATTCTACGCCAATGATCTTAGCATTGGGTCTTTTTGACTTAATTGCAATTGCAATACCGGCGGCCAGACCACCTCCACCTATCGGCAAATAGACGCGATCAAGTTCTGGCAGATCCTCTAACAACTCTAGGCCGATTGTTCCTTGTCCTGATATCACCTTGTCGTCATCAAAAGCATGAATTATTGTTTTGCGCTCTTTCTTTGCAACTTCTTGCGCGATCTTCCAGGATTCGTCATAATCCGATCCCTGCAGAATCACCTTTGCTCGATATGATTTTGTGGCAGCCACTTTTGCAGGTGATGCATTTTGTGGCATTATGATTGTACAGGGAATATTCTTTATTGATGCAGCATATGCTACTCCTTGAGCATGATTCCCAGCAGATGCAGCAATGACACCATATTTTTTCTGTTCTTCAGATAACGTGTTTACTTTAACAAATGCTCCTCGAACTTTAAAAGAACCTGTCCTTTGAAGAGATTCAAGTTTCAGAAAGATATTTGTTCCGACGAGCTTGGAAAATGTATCGGACCTCTGTAATGGTGTTTTTCTAACAAAGCCATTCAATAGATCCTTTGCTCTAAGAATATCTTCAAGAGTCGGTATCGTATGTATTTCGTCTGTACTTCGTGTGCCCTGGCGATTCATGAAGATCGGATACCATGTATAGTTTTATACCTTAATTATAATTTTGTATTAAATTCGATTAATGGTAATTCGCATGTATTAATGGATGTCCTAACTTCTCATATTTTTAATACTCTCATTATTTATACTGAGATATATTATGTAATGTTATTGTCACCTCATTAAGTTTATGAATGATCTTTTCTGTTAATTGTGTATCTATTCTCTTAGTATCGATATACGAATCTCTTTGTTTAGTTTTCTTGTTCTTGATTGCTTCAATATCAAAGTAGGTTACGACACCCTCTTCTCCTTGCATCAATCTATCATAATCCATCAATACGGGAGAGATTTGATACAGTTCAATAACTAATTTATCCAATTCTGCAAATAGGTGAACCTTTCTATTGTGCATTTCTATAAATTCAGGAAATTCGTCTTCAACCAATAAGGCTTTTCTTTCTAACTGTTCAAAAAGATTTTTATCTTCAAACAATTTAGCGAATAATTCTTCAAATCCCATTTCTGCGTGACCAGCACTTTGCAATTCTTTGCGTACTACATCATTTCCTCGCTCACTGATTAGATTGAAAGTCTCATGTGCCTTATCTACGATGTGCGCTAATTCTCTTTGGATCTGAATAATGCGCTTGTCAGGTCTATAATATGGCAGTGCATGAAATTGAATTCCGAAATACCCATTTAGGTGATACTTATTGGCTTCCTGTGTAACTTGACAGTAAATACGATGCAAGTCATCAGTGTTAGACACTAGTATCCCAGTTGCGGTCCATCCCTTAAGTGACTCGATCAGGCTTTGAAAGAAAGATTTGACTTTCTCCGGCTCGAAAGTATAAGATTGGGTAATGCTGCCATCTCCTAACATTACATCAACTTTTTTTGCCAGTAGATGTGGCTTTATAGCTTCAAGATAGGCAGATCTTAGACTTGCAAAAGCAAGGTTCGCATTCTTCGCAAAATAGTTATCGTCTTTAATAGGCAATCGCATTATATTCTGCTACTAATTGTCTTAGATAAATTTTCTTCAACTAAGAAATCGATGCTAGCAAGATATCTCATCTGTATACACTGAAAGGTCTACAGCATCCGTGTTGACTATAAAACAAATAAAATGTTAATATTTTTGAAATTTCGTCTAGTGCTTTGTTTACCTTACACGATCCGTATGAAGCAGGATTCCATGTACTCATTGAACCAGTCCACTGAAAAGACTAAAATACTCAGTAAATGTAGTAGTGTGTCACCAAATGCCAACGTCCTATATATTAGTCAACTGCACTCTAGGATCAGAAGAGAAGATAATAACTGAAATAGCAAAGTTACCTGATGTGAAAGAAGTAAGAGGAACATATGGCGTTCATGACATATTTGTCAAAGTAAAGTCAGACAACACAGAGACAATGAACCACACCATAACAAACAAAATAAGAAAGATACCAGGAATTACATCAACAGTTACTCTGGTGGTTATCGAAGAACAAGGTGGAAAAGGAGAAAATACATAGCTCATTTTCCTGCCACTTCTCGCCTTTTGTCCTCCTGTTTTATAATCTTTATTTCATATATTATTAATGCGGTAGTTATTAAAATGACCGTCCACCCAAGTATACCAACTATTATGTATAATTCGTATATGTGAATTAGTAAGCTGCCAGCAGCGACAGCTGCACCTACCCACCATATGATAATCAGAATTTGGAGAGTAATCCTAAACATTGTAGATTGCTAACCTCTAATGTCTTCCTCAAAACCTCTCAGATACCGTAGCGTTTTTCCACACCTAGAGCATTTATTATATTCCTTAAAATTAAATTCACTGTACATTCGAAAAGAAAATGATTCCTTGTGAGCGCAGAATACTCTGTATAAGGCTTGTAAAAGCATCTTCATATTGAATAGGAATCGGTGATTTTTTACTATTTCTCTAAACGTGAAGATAGATATGCCGTCGGTGAGATTTGAGCTCACGACAGCTCGGTCTTCAGCTTCACTCCTGAACATCTCAGGTCGAGTGCTCTCCCAGGCTGAGCTACGACGGCACGTGTCTAACATACCTAGATAATTCATATATAATCTTGTCTCATCTAATGCTCGTGCATTTGTCCAAGACAAATTCAGATACTATCTTTTAGTTATCTGATTTTTAGAACTCTAGGAGAAGTATCTTACTTAAGGTATATAAACTTAAAAATATTTTTTTATCATAATTGGTTATGATCAAAACAGCCGCTACTGAACCTAATCCTATTGAGGAAAATGCGGAGGAAAGGAAGAAACGCTTTCTTATGGAATTCGAAAGGCCCTTTAAATGTGAAAAATGCAACGAGAGGTTTAAGAAAAAAAAATACTTGAGAGAGCACAAATCTGAAGTACATTCTTACTAAGACGGGCGTATGAGTCTTCTAATTGGCTTATGCTATTAGAAGAAACTTTTTCTTGCATTCTCCGAGCAATTGCTTGCTTTCCTTCATCTGTGAATCGAAAGCAGTTGGTTATGTTTGGACAAGAAATGCAAAATGGACTTCTCGCATCGGTAGAAACAATAAAAAATTAGCTCGAAGTGAAATAGCTATTTTTAAATCAATAATCATTCAATGCAATACGTGAAAATCTATACCAAAACAGGAGATAAAGGAGAAACTGGGCTTATTGGTGGCAAGCGGATATCAAAAAGCGATCCAAGAATAATTGCGTATGGTTCGATAGATGAACTGAATTCAAATATTGGTCTAATCGTTTCATTGTTAAATAAAAAAAATAGAGATATGTTTTTAGATTTGACAGATCTTCTTCTAAAAGTTCAAAACGACCTATTTATTATTGGGTCTGATTTAGCTGATCCTACACCATTTCTTGAAAACAAAGGCCACACACCCCGAGCGATGGAGAACATGGCTTCATACCTAGAATGTATTATTGATAAATTTGAATCAGAACTTTCACCTATCAAGTTTTTTATATTACCCGGCGGAAGTGTAGAATCGTCTCTTATACACATAAGCAGAAGTATAACTAGAAGAGCTGAAACTACTGTTACTGCGCTCTCAAAGAGTGAAACAATAAATCCTGCAATCTTAATCTATTTGAATAGACTTTCAGACATGCTTTTTGTGGCAGCTAGGCTGGTAAACAAGCGTGTAGGAGTGGAAGATGTACCTTGGCGATCTAATAAAGGTTAAAGAACCTTTAAATTCACTTAAATATCGCGGTTATTAGGGCCTACACATATGAGTCAGATACGGAATGTAACATTGATTGTCATTGCAACGGCAATTATGGCTATAGCAACGAGTATTCTAGTTTATTTTGTTGACTATTTGACTTTAAATGTACTTGAGTCGACCGCAAAGTTCCTTTTGGAGTTGCAGCAGAAATATGTCGACACTTATAAACCTTAAAATATACATTTCAGATAGCCCGATAAAAAATAATAATATAAAGAAATTTACAATCTGCAGTAGAGTGATATCTAATAACCACAAGAAGAAACCAGACATACCAAACGAGTTTTTTCAATATGTTTTCCAGCTCAAATCTGTGAAGAGGGCTGGATGGGTATCAAAGGTTCGTGTAAATAACCCTGAATCAGTGGCAGACCACACATTTTCCATGTGTGCAATAAGCATGGTTCTGTCGGATATGCTAGGGCTGGATACCGAAAAAGTCATGAAGATGGTAATGCTTCATGATTTAGCTGAGTCCATAACCGGCGACTATATGCCAGAGGAGATTACTAAAAAACGTAAATTATCACAGGAAAAAAAAGCAATGAATTCGATTTTATGTGGCTTGCCTTCAAATATTCGTTCAAATTATACTAAAATATGGGAAGAATACATATTGAACAAAACACATGTCGCCCGATTTGTCCATAGAACTGACAAGATTGATATGATATTGCAAGCTAAACTATACGCTAAACAAGGATACCCTCTTAATTTGCTCTCCCATTTTTACAATTCTGCAGACAAATCACTACTACACATATGAGCACATGACTCGTGCCACGAATGGAACCAAATACTTTAATGGGTATTCGAGAAATTAAGATCCCAATATGCAATATTTTTCTGCACTAAAGATAGGGGAGAAGCGCGTAAAGGCTGCGCAAGATCTCTTGAGTCGATATACAGGTCATGCTTTGCCTGCCCTAGCATTAAAGGACAATAAAGATAACAAATGGGAACCGGTTGGTGAAGAGAACTTATTTGCATTAGTTAAGGAAACCAATGGATATTTAATAGCCTTTTGCGACAGAAATGGTATTGCAAAATCGATCGCTCAATGGTTTACTGAAGAAACCAAGAATTCCATCATTGCCAAGATCAAAACAGAACAAAATATGGAGGAGTACCGTGGTAAATTATCACTTCCAATATAAGAATTAAAATTTAAGTATCAAATCACCAAAAATTACTTTAGCTATTGATACAGAAAAAATATGAGCAGGAAATTGAAGTAAAAGGCCACCTCATAGATTCTATGATATTGACGAGGATCTTTGACAAGGTAATGGATCTCAAAGGTGATTTTCAAGTTCTTGAATTCACTGTTGGAAAGAGGAAGAGAGAATCTAGCTATGCTCGTCTTTTGGTGAGTGGTAAGAGCCAACAACATCTTTACGAGTTACTAGAATCAGTTTATAGAGAAGGAGCACAGCCCGTAACCGTTCAGGAGGTTATGATCGAACCTGCGGTCAAAGACATGGTGATGCCTGATAATTTTTACAGTACAACTAACAATCCAACACAAGTTTGCTACAATAATTCATGGATTGATGTAGATAATATCATGATGGATAAATGTATAGTGTTAGACACTGAAGAAAACACTGCTATCTGTAAAATGATTCGAGATATAAAAAAAGGAGATTTGATAGTGGTAGGGGAACGAGGAGTTAAAATAATTCCTCAAGAGCGTCCTCGCGAAGGCATTGACATTTTCCAGTTCATGAGCAGCGCCAGTTCTAGTGAGAGACCAACGCTGCAAATTGCTCGGAAGGTTGCAAACGATATTTACAATACTACAATATCTGGCGGGAGAATAATTATAGTCTCTGGACCAATACTCGTCCATTCTGGTGCATCTGCATCTCTTGCAAAATTAATCCAGATGAGATATGTACATGGACTATTGGCAGGCAATGCACTTGCAGTTCATGACATTGAAAATGCGTTAATGGGAACATCATTAGGGATGCATGTTAACGACGGAACTCTTGCAGTAAGGGGCCACAGAAATCACATGCAAGCAATTAACGAGGTATTTAAGGCCGGATCTATGAAGGCAATGGTTAAAAAAGGGATCTTAAAAAGTGGTGTAATGTATGAATGCATAGTTAACGACGTACCGTTTGTTTTGGCGGGATCCATTAGGGATGACGGCCCTATCCCAGATGTCATCACAGATGTTGTAGAAGCACAAAGGAAGTACAAACACATACTAAAAGATGCAAAAATGGTCTTGATGTTATCTACAATGCTACACTCTATCGCAGTAGGGAACATGCTGCCAGCATCAGTTAAGGTGGTTGCGGTGGATATAAGCCAACCAGTTGTTACAAAGCTTCTAGACAGAGGAACTAGTCAAGCGATTGGGGTTGTGACAGATATAGGTACATTCTTACCGATGGTCGTGCATTGCCTAGAACAAATGGATATCGCCAGTACAAAAAAACATAATATAGATTATAAATAGAACATTATGTGGAGTCTATTAACTTCTTGTTTATCAGATCGAGCGCGATTTTCGGGTCTGCTTTTCCTTTTGTTAAATGCATAATCTTGCCAAGCAAGAAATTAGTAGCTTTCGAATTTTGTCGTGCATCATTCACTGCTGACCTTTCATCTTTGAACACCGTCTCTATTGCATCTAAGATTATGTTCTGATCGTCTATTTTAGAAGCGTTAGTCTTTTGTACTAAGTGTGATGGCATTTCGCCAGTCTTTATCATTTGATTAATTAACCCTTTGGCAGTAGTTCTACTTATGATATCCTGATCTACTAGTTTTGCCAATTCGGCGATGTGTTTTGCTTCTATTCTTAATCCAGAGATAGAGGTGCTTCCTTCATCATTTCGTTCCGATTGATTATGATTATTTGCATTGATGAACTTTATCAGGTCCGAAACGATCCAATTTGCAATAGCCTTTGGCGCTGGATAAATGGCTATTGCAGATTCGAAGAAATCAGAAAGCTCTTTGTTATCAATTAGGACCTGAGATACATGATCACCAAGTTCATAATTAGTGATGAAACGTCTCCTTCGCTGATCTGGAAGTTCGGGCATATTTCTCTCTAGTGCCAATAGAAATGAATTATCTAATACGATAGTAGGGATATCAGGTTCCGGAAAATATCTATAATCTTCTTCTGTTTCTTTACCTCTGGCCTGTTTAGTTATTTTTCTTGCCTCATCCCAATGACGTGTTTCTGCTTTAATTTCGATCTCACGAGCTGACATGGTTTTTTGCCTAGTGATCTCATAGCTTAGTGCCTTTTCTACTTCTTTAAATGATCCTATATTTTTGATTTCAACTCTTCTTCCTTCTCCAATAGACACATTGGCATCACATCTAACTGCACCTTCCAATCTAGTATCACATATTCTTAGGTGTTCAACGATGGACGTAATTTTATTTAGAAAGATTCTGACATCTTTGGGAGCAATAAAATCTGGCTCTGTAACAATTTCTACAAGTGAAACTCCAGCTCTGTTATAATCTATTAGAGTATAAAAGCTGTTATCCATACTATTGTTTTCATAAACTAGTCTTCCTGGATCTTCTTCAAGTTGAGTCCTTCTAATCCTAGCATGCTTCGTAGTTCCTGTGTCATATTCTAACTTTCCGTCGATGCCTATACTTGTTATCCCATATGCATTATACTGCGTTAGCTGAAAGTTTTTTGGAAGATCAGGATAAAAGTAATTCTTTCTATAGAAAATTATCTCATTTGGAATTTTGCAGCCGAGCGAAATTGATAGTAGACATGCATGTTCTAGCGCACTTTGATTTAGAAGTGGAAGTGTTCCTGGAAGTCCAGAGCATATTGGACATATATTTGAATTAGGAGACTTAAAACGATAATCACTATAACATGGACAAAATAATTTGCTCTTAAGATATGTAAGCTGACAATGAATTTCAAGACCAATTTTTATTTCTGATGCCATGCTATAGTTCTGGGCTCCTTTGAATATTAGCCGTGCTTTCAAACAAGAAAGCTGCATTAAACAACATTTGTTCCTGAAATTCACCTGCCATTATCTGTAAACCTATAGGAAGCTTTTTACTAAATCCAGCCGGTATCGATATTGCCGGTATGCCTGTGAGATTAGCTATAACCGTATTAATATCAACCATATACATCTTTAATGGGTCATCTATCTTCTCACCAAATTTGAAGGGCAAAACAGGCATTGTCGGCCCTATTAAAACGTCAAACGTCTTAAATAATGATGTAATCTCTTGTTTTAATATAGTCCTAACCTTTTGGGCTTTCAAATAATATTTTCCATAATATCCTGATGATAAGACATATGATCCAGCAATTATTCTCCTCTTTACCTCCTCACCGAAGTTGCTCCTAACTTTTGCGAAATACGCATTCCATTCATAGCTATCAGAACTTAGGTCAAAGCCATAGCGAATATTATCATATCTAGCAAGGTTACTGCTGGATTCAGCCATTGCTATAGTGTAATATGAAGCAAGAGCATATTCAATAGACTTCATTGATATTTCTTCGCATTCACAGTCTAGGCTTGAAAACAAATCCATTGCTGAATAGATGCACTTTGAAATCTCAGGCTCAGCTCCTTCAACCATTTCTTTCAGTAGCCCTACGCGGATGTTTCCATTGCGTTTTATGGTATATTTTGGTATATCATTATCAACTGTAGTTTGATCATTATTATCTACGCCAGAAATGGAGTTCATAACCATAACAACATCTGAGACGGTCTTACCCATTGGTCCAACCTGCTCTAGACTATTCGCGTACGAGATAAGACCAAATCGACTAACATGGCCATATGTAGGCTTTAGACCCACTACAGAGCAAAAACTAGCAGGACATCTCACTGATCCGCCCGTATCAGAACCCAGAGAGATAGCACATTCTGATGCTGCAACGCTTGCGCCGCTGCCGCCTGACGAACCTCCAGGAACAAATGTTGTATTCCATGGATTATGGGTTGATCCATACATACTGAATTCCGTTGTGGATCCCATTGCAAATTCATCGAGATTTAATTTTCCCACTACTATTGCACCGTCATCTTTCAATTTCCTTACTACAGTAGCATCATAGGGTGGAACATAATCTTGGAGCATTTTTGATGCACAAGTAGTTCTTAAACCTCTAGTACATATATTATCCTTGACACCTACTGCAACTCCCGCAAGAGATCCTATATCCTTTTCATCTTCTCCATTGCGAACTTTTTTATCTATGAGCTGTGCTTTTTCTAATGCTCCGCTATTATCTACAATTACAAATGCATTAACCTTATCATCAATTTTTTCTATTCTTTCTAGGATCTGGGAGATATATTCTTCTGCAGAAAACTCTTCATTTATAATACCTTTGACGATTTGCTCTGCGGTAAGACTGCATAAATTTACCAATTTAGCTCAACCTTGGGCCCTTTATAAAACCATCCTTCCTATTTTTGGAACCCTCTAGCGGATCTCCTTTGAATGGTTCAATCCGATCTTTTCTTAATTCAGAAATATTTTTCCTTGAACGGACAGGTTCAATTTCAGATAACGATATACTATCTAATTTATCGAGGTATCCTATTATTTCCTCTATCTGTAGAGTATATTTTGAAATCTCTTCTTCTGTTAGTTCTAACCTTGAAAGCCATCCCAGATGTTTTATCTCATCTCTTGACACCATGTGTTATTTTCTCCCTATTTTCTATACTTACAGCAAGCACATGTTTTTTCTTATGGAGTTAACCTATCTATGTCACGCGGGTAGAATGCCACATCCCGAATATTTTCGATCTTTGTAATAGCCATTATTAAACGTTCTAGACCGATGCCGAAGCCTGCATGCGGGGGAACCCCGTAATCAAATACTCTAAGGTGATAATCAAATGCTTGTGTATTCAAGCCTTGCTTTTTCATCCTTTCTAATAAGTCATGCTTTTTATTTATTCTTGTACTACCTGATGATATCTCTAGACTGCCGTACATCAAATCAAATGATTCACATATACTTCCAGGTCCTATGATCTTTGGCTTTACATAAAATGGCTTTATCGCAGTTGGCCAGTCAATAATAAAGTAAAATCCGTTAATTGTGTCATTTAGCACATTTTTCATCATTTGGGGAGAAAGGTCATCTCCCCATCTAATATTCTCTCCTGCCTGTTGTAGTTCATTTATTACATTAGAATAAGAATATCTTTCAAGCGGTAGTTTAATACTTGGTAATTCAAGATCAAGCTCCAGCAAGTCATTTTTATTCCTTTCGCTAAGCGAATTAATAATGTGCAATATCATTTTCTCAAGTAATGCCATTATATCACTATAATCAACAAATGCCTCTTCGACATCAATAGATGTTGCTTCTGAAAGGTGTCTGTTGGTACGAGAGGGCTCTGCTCTAAAAATTTGACCTATTTCATATACATTCTCAAATGCCATAGTTAATTGCTCCTTATACAGCTGTGGACTCTGCGCCAAAAATGCCTCTCTGTCATAGTAAAATATTGGAAATAGCGTTGCGCCACCTTCGGTAGCAGTAGCAATTATTTTAGGAGTGTTTGTCTCCATAAATCCTTGCATTTCAAGAAATTCTCTGATGGCGTTCAAAGTTGAATTTCGAATATGAAAGATGCTCTGTAGAACATTTCTACGAAGGTCCACTGCTCGCAGATTCAACCTCGTATCAATCCCAACAGATGATATTTTACTTTTAACAAGAAATGGAGCTGCCTTCTTTGCTATAGAAAATACCTTCACCTCTGCAGGGACGACCTCAGCGCCATTGGGCGCTTTTTCTTGAGATCGAACCTTTCCTCGTATTGCCAGAGTGCTATGTTCTCTTACTTGTCTTATTTGTTCAAGCAATGGCTCAGTACATTCGATTTTCTTCGCAATTACTTGTATATCTCCATATCTGTCTCTTATCATGATGAACCTAATATTGCCGTGGTCCCGGATTGCAGAAACCCAACCCATGATTATTACCTCAATACCATCGAGTGACATAGTGATTTCACGCGAATAGTGTGTCCTTCTCCATTTCCCTAGCTCCTCTTCTTGAATTAAATCCGTCAATTCCAAAGACCCGAATAGACGTTGAATCTATACTGACACATTAATTTAACCTTTCAATGTAGAAATAATTCGCTAGTTCAATAAGTATTGAACCCTAAAGTGCTTTAACTTAGCTCCAAAGGTAGAAAGTAATGCCGTTTCCTTATTAGCAGTATCTTCGTAAGTGCCATGACCAAAATACAATTACCTTGTATTGTTTATCTTTTAGAATCAGGTTTGTTTGTTTTAGTGGATTGGTAGAAACAAACACAGACCATAATAATACAAGATTTTCCATTTTAGAACTGCATTGGAATCTGATGGGGTCGGCCGGATTTGAACCGGCGGCCTCCAGCGCCCAAGGCTGGCATCATACCAAGCTAGACAACGACCCCAATACACAGTCGAACAAAAAGCAGTTTGGTAGAGAGATCATTTTTCGGTATAATTAAGTTTCGTTTTAGAACACTATTATATGTCGCTTCCCTTAACAAATTTATCACATGAATCTTCTTCTTGATTGTTACCAGAGGGCAGGAAAGATAGCAGCCGAAGTACGCGAAAATGCTCGAAGGAAAAGTCACATTGGCTCGACGCTATTCCAAGTTTGTGAGTCAATAGAATACGAGATCAGAAAAAGAGGAGCAGAACCTGCATTTCCAGTTAATGTTAGTTTGAATGATATAGCCGCACATTATACTGCAGAACCAAACGACAACATTGCCGTAAATGATACAGATGTGTTGAAGATAGATATCGGCGTTCATATACAAGGATATATTGCTGATACTGCCGTAACTGTTTGCTATGATTCAAAATATGATCCATTAGCAAAATCAGCTGAGGCTGCATTAAGCGAAGCAATACGAGTAGCGAAAACCAATATAAAAGCAAGCTATATAGGAAGAGTGATCGAGGCTACAATCTCAAAGCAAGGATTTAGACCTATTCAAAATTTGAGCGGTCATTCATTAGAGCAGTACACTATCCACGCAGGCAGATCAATACCAAACATATGGACTATTGGTTCATCATTTAACCTTGCTGCTAATCAGGCATATGCCATCGAACCTTTCGTAACAACTAAGGATGGTCAAGGTGTAGTACACGAAGGCAAAATTCGCAATATTTTTGGCATAACATCTCGCAAGCCAACCAAAGACAAAGAGGTGGATGAATTTCTTACAGACCTTTGGAACAGATTCAAGACACTACCATTTGCTCTCAGATGGCTAATTGACAAATACGAGGAGAAAAAAGCCCGTCAATATATAGATATTTTAATCAAAAGAAGAAATGTCCATGCATATCCTATTCTTATCGAAGGAAATGGAAAAACAGTTGCTCAAGCTGAGCACACATTCATTCCCTTGGATAGTTCTATTGAT
>JBKOWU010000072.1:0-13817 GCA_046724555.1 Thermoproteota archaeon
AGAATGGAAGAATAGAATAAATAAAATAGGATTTCAATTTCATACACCATTTATAAAAAATGATCCTCTATGGATGCCATTTGGAGATAAACGCACCAAAGTAGTTGACAATCTTATTGCTTTAAGAAATAAATACCCACATTTTGTGATCAACGGAGAAAAGCAGTTATCATTGATGAAAGGCAACTGGGGGGGAATAGGTACTACACCAATACAGTGTCCATCATGGGCAATACTGTCTTTAGATCATATGGGAAGGATAAAGCAGCCATGTTGTATAGGAAGCGCCGATATTGGTAGTAGTAGCAAAAATGCAGCAAAACCAATTTGTGAAGAATGTGGTCTTGGTTGCTATTCAGTACTTGTTGCACAGGGTATTACTGGCAACTCCTGAAAATACACGTATAAATAAAAGAGCAGTTTTCATGCTATGATTTGTTTATACCTGTTGAGCGGTTTCAAAATATATACTCGTAATGCACCTGTAACTCCATAACGGTTACTTAAAAAGTTCGTCATATTTACCAGACGATAAATCATGGTAAATTTCTTTTGCAGGTTTGTCCTCTACTTTTACACCAGAACTTTGGCAAGATCCTATTATCTCTTTTACAATGCCCATTATGTCCTTAGCATATGAGTTTTCGACTTTCATTTTAGCGATTTTAACTGCACTATCCATGCTTATATTTCCTGCATAATTTACGCCAGCATTACCTGAACCTTTTGTAATATTTGCTTCTTTGGCAACCAATGCGGCTGTTGGAGGAAGCCCCACTTCAACCGTAAATTTCTTGGTCTCAGAGTCTACTTCAACTTTTACAGGAACCTTCATCCCTGGGAAATCTTTTGTCTTTTCATTAATGGCATTCACAACTTGCAATACGTTCACTCCTATAGGACCTAGAGCCGGTCCAAGTGGCGGACCTGCATTAGCTTCACCCCCGCTAACCAGGGCCGAGATCGACTTCTTATCACTCATATTCCAAAACCGAATGTATCAGGGTAATAAAATCCACCCATATATAAAGGTCTTACATATTAATTTAAACTGCCAATAATTGTAAACTTTTCGTGATGTCACCTTTTGGTAGCATAAATGATTTGGCAAAGTAAATTTGTCTCACAATACCGGCCAGCATAATTCAATCTTGTGGCAGCTTTTATTGTTGAACTAATCTTTATGAGGTTAGGTTTTTGTAGGCGTACTAGTGTGCTATCTTTTTTAAATAATTTGCATCCACTGTTACAGGAATCTGATACGGGGAATCGAGTAGTACTACTGTAGCCTCTTGTTTTTCATAGTCAACCCTTGTAATTTTTGCTTTCATAGCCTTGAAGGGACCTGCGATAACTTCTACCGTGTCATCAACATTCAGTTCAGAAACAACTGGCTTTTTTATAAGGTAGCCTTCAATATCTTTGAATGGCAGCTCTCCACGAATTTGGCCCCTTGCATGCCGAATACCTGATAATGCTTCGTAAGCAACATTTGAGTCTTGAGCTTCTACGATTATATATCCTTTGAAGTTATCTAACGCAAGAATTGAACGAATTCCTAGGCTTTTCGCATTGATTTTATTTTGCAAAATATTTGCAACTATATGTTCTTGTCCTCCAGTGGTTCGAATAGCAAAGAATTTAGAATCCGAGGCGGGTTTAGTTTCTTCTGGTTCTTCTGGTTCTGGTTGTTCTTCTTCCGTGGCATCGTGGTTTGCTACTTGACCTGGAGTATCAACATTTAAGACAGAGTCAGTTGAGCTGACATCCGTAGTGGTAGTGGGATGTCCACTCAAACCTTCAAAATTATCGTTAACTTCCACAATATTATCTTCATTTTCTTCAACAGCATCACTCATAATATAAATTCAATAAGCAATAGATTGATGTATTTTATAAATTTACTTAGTACTTATATGTAGAAAAATTGATTAACTATGGCCTAACCGTTGTTAGTTCTATTATCTTTTATGGCGTATTGTTTATTCATATAACAACAAAGTGGCAGATACCAAGGTGGCAATGTTGCTGGTTATTAATAATAATAACTAATTTTAGTCATTTATCAAACGATCTGAATATTTGACCGCATTACTAACAAGTTAGGAATTTCTAGTAACTTCAATATACGCTATATTACAGAGAGGAATATACTTGAATATAGTAAACCAACAATATCATACGTTAGTTGCCTCAGAAAAGGATTTAGCAAGTATAACTATGGTAGAGTATCTAAAAAATAATAAAGGATTTTCCACAATCGATAACTACAATGAATCCGTTATACTTCAATCAAAAGAGTATAAGAATGTAAAGTTGTTTGTATGCAATAAAAGCTTGCTTCATTTAGAGGACCTGGATGAAATATCCATTTGGAAATCAAGTGATATCCAGTCTTATATTTTTCTTTCAAAGCATGCATCTAAAAGTGGAATTCCTACTCTAACTTGCCATTCTGCTGGAAATTATGCTGACAATCCATATGGTGGAAATTCAAGAGAGATAGCTCTATCATATCCACATTTACAAAAGCAATATCTGCGTCATATTACTAATGTAAAATCTGCTATCCCAAACTATGATATTGTAATTGAATCCACCCACCATGGACCCACGTCATTAAAAAAACCAGTACTTTTTATTGAAATTGGTTCAACAGAAAAGCAATGGACAGATACAAATGCGGCCTCTATTGTATGCGATTGTATATTAAATGTCATTGAATGTGATTCAAAATTCTGCAGAAAGGTTGGCATTGGATTGGGCGGAACACACTATCCAATAAAGTTTAACAAATTATTGCTGAATTCAGAATTCTGTCTTGCAGCCATAGCCACTAAATATGACCTAAGATCAATCGATGAGGATATGCTACGGCAAATGATTTTCAAGAGCGTTGAAAAAGTTACTCATGTGATAGTAGACTGGAAAGGGCTTGGAAAGGAAAAGGACAGAATCATGTGTTTGGTAGCAGACACTGGACTTGAGATAGTGAAGGTTTAATTAAAAATTCGGTGTGCGGCAGAATTTAGATTAATCCAAGTTCCAATAAGAGAATTTCGAAGGGATTATCAACGATAATATTTGTCATGTATGTGATAAATCCTCTATAACATGTGTCATTACAAGACAACACCACCATTATTATCACATAAATCTCATAAATTTTTCGAAAATACTAAAGTTGTAGAACGGCTATTGCCAGAATGACTACTAGTACGCAGCCAAAAAAAATTAATGTTGTTACTGTTTTTTTAGAACATGATAAAAAGATCCTTCTTCTTAAACGTAGCCAAAAAGCAAGAACAATGAAGGGCTTATGGGCTGGAATAAGTGGGTACATGGAAAATAATGATAGTTTAGCACAAGCCTTGAAGGAAATCAACGAGGAGACAGGGCTAAGCAATGAAAAATTAAATCTTATTCGTGTGGGTCAACCTCTGGAAGCGACTGAATCTAATAATCCAGATATCATATGGGTCATACATCCATATCTTTTCCATTCGAGTACACATTTGACTAAGATTGATTGGGAGCATGACGAAGCGAGATGGATAAATCCTAATGAAATTCAAAGTTACGATACTGTTCCTAAACTAAAAGAAGCATTGGCAAGTGTATACCAAGTGAGTAAGAATTAGACTACAGTTCTTCCATGTAATTAATACTGGAGTAACTGAAATACCTCGCTAGCCACTAGCTATGGACAATAGTGTCATTACCTATTTTTACTCGTAATAGAAGCTTCTTGAATTTGATTTTATAAATGGATACATGCATATATATACACGCACCGATTCTATTATAATTTCCTGTGGCAATAATTTCATAAGGAACTGCCTCTTTTGTACAGGAGTGAATGAGTGAGTGAGTGGGCATATGGTAAAGAATATTGACAGGCCTTTACAAATTAAAGACAAAGAAGTATATGAACTACTCTTGGCAATTCCTCCAGGCAAGGTCTCAACATACGGCGATATTGCAAATGCTCTTGGCCATCCCCATGCAGCACGCTTAATTGGCAATATTCTAAAGAGAAATCCAAATCCAATTCATGTCCCATGTCACAGAATTGTCAAATCAAATGGAATGTTGGGTGGTTATATGTATGGAATATCAATGAAAAAACAGTTACTTAAAGAAGAGGGAATAAAATTTCAAGATGACGACTATCTGAGAGATTTTGATAAGTGTAGAATGGACTTAAAAAATGCTGGGATACTAGCGGGACTTAGATTGTTTGACCAGATCTCTCAAATGAGCCAGTGATCTTACCTGGCCACCATTAACTCTTTTATAAAGTGACCAATATGTCTGCCGATTGAGGTCATTTCTATCTTTCAATACTTTTAGGTAATATCTCATTGACCTAACTCTAGCTACGTAAATTTCTTTCTTGCCTGTTCTTGCGGTTTTTTTACCTTTTTTTGAGCCCGGACCTGTTCCACGCTTTCTATGAAGAGCTAGTTTTGCTTCAGCACGTGCTCTTGATGTCCCCTTTGGTTTAACCGTCCAAATTGCTCTGTTTTTTATTAAAGCACGCATATTATCACGTGTGATAGAATCAGAGACCTCATCGAGCTTATCGGGCTCAAATCTAACCCTATTTGCACCAACCCCTAAAATTCGTGCAACTAATTCTCTTTTTTTTCGTATATTTACTACCATTAGTCATTTTCCCCATTGAGTTCTTCTTTATCTTTTTTCGGAGATATTTTACCTGGATTTAATATTTTAATCTGCATATTTGTAGCCTGTGAGATTATTTCTTTTCTTTTTCTTGCTCCTACTGTATGTGCTAGCCTAGCAGCATCCTTCTTTGGATCTAACTTATTGAGGTCGTTTACATTAAAAACGATATTATCTGTATAACCTGAGGGATGAAGACCTCTTGCATGTTTTGGGCCTCTGTAGCCAACCTTTACTATTTGCGGTACACCAGAAACCTGTCTTCTCATCTTATTATCTTTACCTTTAGGTTTTCTCCAATTTTCGGCTAGACGATCGTATCTCCAGCTTTCTTGTCTTACAAATCTTGGCCTTCTGTCAGCAATTTTTTTTCTGGCTTCAACTAATTCCTTATTGATCACCATGGAATATAAAATAAACAATCAACGCTCTTAAAATAAATATGTTTCTGGGATTTTTCCTATGATAAAGTCCAGGATATCAAAGTTCCTGTAACATCAAAACACATATAGCAGAAAGGTTAATAATTTCAAGTCTGATTTAGTGATATGAAAAAATACGAATTACCTGCATTACCGTATGCATACGATGCACTAGAACCACATATTGATGCAAGAACTATGGAGATACACTATACAAAGCATCATCAAACTTATACAGACAAGCTCAATGCGGCACTTGAAAAGTGCTCTCCTGATATTCAAGAAAAGGACATCACAGAGATATTATCAAATCTAGACCAAGTTCCATCGGATCAAAAAAGTGCAATCAACTTTAACGGCGGAGGGTTTGATAATCATAGAATATTCTGGAATAACATGAAACAAAAAGGTGGTGGAGAACCAGGTGGATCCGTTGCGGATGCAATAAAGGCGTCGTTTGGAGGTTTTTCTGACTTTAAAGAGAAATTCTCTTCTGCTACCGCATTGATTCAGGGTAGTGGATGGGGATGGCTAGTCTTTAATCAATCTGCTAAAAAAGTAGAATACAAGGCAATGCCAAATCAAACAAGTCCAAGAACAGAGGGTTTGATCCCGCTCCTAGGGTGTGACGTATGGGAACATGCATATTATCTCAAATACCAGAACAAAAGACCTGACTACATTTCTGCCTGGTGGAATGTTGTAAACTGGGATGACGTAACAAAACGGTACGATGAAGTCAATAAATAAGATACTATTTAGGAAATTTTTTAGAATGTTTATTGCATACATCAACATAATGGTCTATGGCAAATTTCATTGTGGTATGCCCTGATTGTAACTGTGGATTTCCAAATTATGAAAAATATAATCAGCATATTTTTGAAAGCCATGAAGATAAACCTTCACTAAGGATGAAAGCAAGGATCATAGAGTGTGATCAGGATTAGGATTAGAATATGCACACATGTGTAGTACAAGTATGTTCAGAGTAATGTAATCACATCATCAATGTAGAAGCTGACTGTGCAGATGTTTTGAAATAACAATTTATAACATATCGCATTATTTCTGTCATCATTACTAAATCGATAAACTTATTACTTGGAAATTAATAAAGGTTGAGAGTAACTTAAAATTATAGATTTATACAATTTCAAAACAAAATTTGAAGGATAATGCTATTTGAAGCTCGATAAGCTACTATATTGTCATCATGATATCCAGTTATGTGTGTTACTGATCAGCGTAGGAGCGTAGCATAAGGAGCAATTTTTGCTAAGTTTTTTATTTAGAACCTGTTTTGGATACATATGCTCCTGTTTGCAAAGGGGCTATTATCAGCCAGCTTCGTGTTTGGCCTTTCCCCTTTGCCATAATAGTGGCCATCGGTGAACGAAGCCGAAACCCGGGTCACCTTTTCACAGGAGCCTTTAATTGTACGAAGATCTGTCTAAAAAGTCTAACTTACCATAATACAGATATATGCTATAAACCCTACAATTATTTTCGTTATTCAATAGCATGAGCATATTTTATATCATGATCCTTGGCTACTGCTTTTTAAATTTACTATATTAATAGATCCGTAATTTTCTCTCGTTGTCCTACTGACCGCCATATTATAATTATATATCTTTTTTGAATATTCTTCTAGTACAGGCTTCATATCATCCAGATGTCTGCTTGTATAAAATCCAGGACAATCACCAGTTAATTGAAACGCGGCATGTACTACTGATCGGCCTTTATCAGATTCTAACCACGAAGCAAATGGATATAACCAACAAACACCGGGTTTTTGAGGATGTATTGTACAAGAGCCGTTCTCATTTAAGAATCTGCACGGAATTGGAGTACCGTCTTCTTCTTCTGTCTCATTATGCTTCCTCTTTAAAGAAAGCATAGTGATGGTTGTTATGATATTTCCAAAAGCTTCATGTTCCTGCCAACTGGACATTCGTGTTTCATTCATTATGAAGTCGGATTTTGAATAATAGCCCATCTTTGTAGCAAGATTTTTTAGATCATCCTTTGTCAATGGTAACCTTCCTTGTCGTTCACAACAATTATGACAATCAGGCCAGAGGCATTTCCATAATACATATAGATCATCTTTGGCGAGAGTAGGTATATGGAACATGACCCCATTTACAGGCACTACTGTATCAATAACATCTTTTCTTTTGCCAACATGTAGATCAAATACATGAGGATCTATTTTCCACTTTTTTGAAAGCATATTAAGCGAATCCTCGACACATTCCATTATGCTCAATAGTTTTAACATCACAAATATAAAAAACCCGATGTTTAAATGTGCCTCGAAGCCCAATATTGATGGTTCTTTAACAGTATGACATCGCCATCAGTAGAAGATACAAAGCAGACTAAGTTCAAAGGCAAGGGAAAACACGCATCTTCTACTGAAAACCGCAGAATGGTATGGGAAAAGGTTGTTTGGCCTTTAATACTGGAACTTAATAGATCATATTTTACCTTAAAGGAATATCATTCAAAACGAGATACATTCTGTCGCCTTTATGGTGTACGACCATCCAAAGTTGCTGGTGGTTTTGTGTCGCTCTTGATCAAGGGAATTGTTGTGAGAGAGAAGAACATCTATTCGATACACTATAAACTTATTCCTTATATGAGAAAGAAGGTAAATTTAGAATATGGTCTTGTAATTAGGGAAGTAAACACAAAGCGATAGTGTCAATTGGTATACATTCGTAACAATAGTAAAAATATGATACTGTTAGATTAAAAATGACACGGCAAAAAATAGGCTTTAGCATATTGTCAAAACTTATGCCTTTCTTCCCAATATGACACGAGTTTCAAGAATTAGGTTGGATTGCTTTTTTAAGATTCGCCTGAGATATTAACAAAATCCAAAAATTATCGATAAAGTCAAATATCTGTGTCATTATGAATTGCATGTAGCTCGTGTGAAGCCCGGTCGAACCTGTATTGTGAATTAATCGGGTGCCGAATCTAGTGGCCAATCTCCAAGTGGGCTAGGGATTTCAGGCTCTGGATCTCTAATGAGAAAAGATACCTGGAGACAGCAGTTCGAATCTGCTCCGGGCTACCATCCTATAATTTTCATTTTTTTGGGCCGGCATCTAGAATTTCTTTTGGTACTTCTCCAAATTTTTGGAAGTTCTTGACAAATAATGCAGCGAGTCTCTTAGATGATATAAAATACGAATGTTTGTCTGACCAGGTATTAGCTGGATGGAGTATCTCAGGCGGGACTCCAGGACAGAAAGTTGGTATATCGAAGTTGAAAATATCGTCATGTTTGAATTGCACTTCCTCTAAATCTGAATTCAATGCAGCCTTTACCATTGCTCTAGTATATTTAAGATTCATCCTCCTGCCTACGCCATATGGTCCACCAGACCATCCAGTATTGATCAGATATACATTGACATCATGTTCTGTAATCTTATTTCCAAGCATTTTTGCATATTCCTTAGCATGGAGTGGCATAAACGGAGCACCAAAACATTGCGAAAATGTCTCCTTAGGTTCTGTAATTCCTCTTTCTGTTCCTGCCAATTTACTCGTATAACCAGACATAAAGTGGTACATTGCACCTTCTTTTGTTAGTTTCGCAATCGGTGGCATAACTCCAAAGGCATCAGCAGTAAGGAAGATAATTACTTTCGGGTGAGTGGCAACACTTGGAATTACTGCGTCAGGAATAAAGTCAATAGGATATACAACTCGAGTATTTTCTGTGAGACTTCCATTGTCAAAGTTGGGTTCTCGTGTATCGTTATCGATAATAACATTCTCCATAACTGCACCAAATCTTATAGCTTTCCAGATTTCCGGTTCATTGTCTTTTTTTAGGTTTATACACTTTGCATAACAACCACCTTCAAAATTGAATATACCTCTGTCAGACCAGCCATGTTCATCATCTCCAACAAGGCGTCTTCCAGGATCAGCTGAGAGAGTTGTCTTTCCTGTCCCAGATAATCCAAAGAATAAAGCAGAATTTCCATCCATACCCACATTAGCAGAGCAGTGCATGGGAAAAATGCCTTTAGTAGGTAAAATATAGTTCATTACGCTAAACATAGCTTTTTTAATCTCACCTGCATACGACGTAGAGCCTATTAGAACCATTTTTTTCTCAAAGCTTATTATAATAAATGTATCCGTTCTGGTTCCTTCTATTTCAGCCATCGCACCAAAATCATTTACAGATAGAAGTGTAAATTCGGGTTTATGATATTTGAGCTCATCTATCCTTGGACGAATAAAAATTTGGGTCGCAAAAAGATTATGCCATGCATTATCCGTAATTACTCTTATAGGCAATCTAAATTCCTGATCTGCACCAACGTATCCGTCAAACACAAAAAACTCTCTACCTTCAACGTACTTTTTCATTCTGCTGAAAAGCATTTCAAACTTTTTCTGTGAGATTGGACGATTGACTTTACTCCAGTCCACAGTATTGTGAGTGACGCTGTCATCAACAATATATCTGTCCTCCGGTGACCTTCCTGTAAATTTGCCAGTTTTTACGGATAGTGCACCAGTAGAAGATAATTTCCCTTCTTTTCTATGAACGGCAACTTCTATTAATGACGGCACGGATAGATTTAGGTGTATCTTACTGAGCCTAATATCCATCTCTTCAAGCTGCATCATACACTTTGTGGTCATACTCTTAGGGTTGTCATTCATTAGCTGATTTAACCATTGACTTGCATATTTAATTGATTTCCTGTCATAAATTAAAGTAAAATCTTCTCACATTCTCATAGTATGTATATCAAACCGTTTACATAATATACAATATTTTGATCTCAGTTAACATGAATTTGATGTTATCTTTCCAACTATTGGAATATGTGTTTGTCTTCGTGTAGTAAGAATATAGTTTTTAACTCATAGATCATAAATTCAATGTAACAATCATACTAGACCATAAGGTCAAATTATTTAATTATGCAAACAATGAAGCATTTGCATGATAACGTCTTTTGAATGAAGTAATTAAAATTCCTGAAGTCTATAGTAAACTCCAAACAAGGTCATTGTTTGAATAAATATAATACTAAATGATGTTTAGTCAATGACAATGATTAATAAATCGTATAATATAGTATTCAGTGTAAATTTTTTGTTTAATAGTCTACGCTTTTTTAACCTTAACTTAATTCTAATTATAAGCCATATTTTTATAGTCACTGATCGAGTCGTAGTGAGGTCATCTATTTGGAGTTTCGAAAAATTACGATATTACTTGTCATCGGTGGACTTGCTACTGCTGTCTGGGCTAGCATTGGGATTAATGGATATCCTCAGGCACCACCTATACAATCCCAATTTACTCAGAAACAAGCTTCAAAAAATAATGATTCGACTACTCCTTTTTCATTACCTTCTATCAGGTTAGATAATCCTGGTAATGCTACAACAGTAAAAAGTGGCCTAGTTGCTATTGCTGGTCCCGATCAAATAGTGAAAGAAGGTGCTACCGTTATTTTAAATGGTAGCAGAAGCAGAGATTCTAATGGAGTGATCTTAGCTTACTCATGGAAACAGATTCCTACTAATAATTTTATTACGTTAAGCGGCGCTAATACGCCGATTTGGTCCTTTACTGCACCCACAGTATCTGCTGACACCACACTAAAATTCCAATTAACAGTCACAGACAGCAATGGCTTAAATGGTAGTGGCACCGTAAATGTCCTAGTCAGGAACATTCCAGAGCAGACACCTTCTACAGCTAATTCTCCAACTAGCAATGCTATTCCCAGTAATAATCCTCCAATTGCAGGTATTGTTCCTCAGCAGACACCTTCTACAGCTAATTCTCCAACTAGCAATGCTATTCCCAGTAATAATCCTTCAATTGCAGGTATTGTTCCTCAGCAGACACCTTCTACAGCTAATTCTCCAACTAGCAATGCTATTCCCAGTAATAATCCTCCAATTGCAGGTATTGTTCCTCAGCAGACACCTTCTACAACTAATACTTCCTAGCAATGTAATTGGAGATAGCAGGGCACATGCCGGTAGTTTTCTGACAGCTAACGCTGGCAAGATAGAATTAAGCAGACGCTTTGATGCTTTAGATGGAGCAATAGCATTAGTTCTGTAATATTTATTCATGGTAGCAGATAGGCAGTAAATCAGTTGTTAACAGATCGCGACGTAGATAGGTCAGCGTTATAGCTCCAGAAGAATCCAAATCCTCTCTTTATAACATATATGCATCAAGATCATCACTGTTTGAGATTTCTCTTTAGATGAATTTGTTGAGATTTTGTCATTTTGTTTTGTGGAACATATCTGATAGATCAATGTTAAAGAAAGTTTTTAGTATTCCTATGTACGCTTGTACAGGAGGAGGAATTTCATCTTCGCAAGCCACGCCCATATTCCACGCATTTATCCAAATTATCATACTCTGAAGTATATTTACAAACCTAAGATACTGTTTTGGAAGGACTTCCAATTCGTGAAGATACTTTTCAACCAATAACCATGAAGCGGTAAAGTCGATACATGGATTTCCATAAATTGCTTTAATTTGATCTTTTAAATTCTTAGCATATTTAAATGGCTTTTCACAGACGAAGAAGGGAAATTCGGTCTTTGTGGGCAACATTAGACCGGGTGGAGACCATATTGTTATTATCCTTGCACCATCTTCTAATTCGTTCTCAACCCTGTTAATCATTAGATCAATAATATCTGGATCTGTGAGCCAAAGTAACAAAACAGTAGCATCAGAAATATTGGTTGTTCTAACATCACCGTTGATTACCTCGATTCTATCGTTTATCTTTGAAATTCTTTTGCGTGATTTTGTAGACATTGGCTTTCTTATATCAATTCTGACAGATCTTTTTACTTTGAACTCTTTTACAGCAATTGTAATAGAATTGTTATTTCCGTATCCAAGCTCATAGAAAATATCTTTTTTATTCACATTAGCAATTTTAAGCATTTTTTTAACTACGCTATCTGGAATTGAAATCTCCTCTCCTTTTAAAACAGATTGAGGTAATGACGATAAGAAATCTTGGATTTTCAACGGCACTTTGTTTGCTCTTAGAATTATAAATATAAATATATGACGATACGGAAATTATGGCTTGTAAGGCGGAAGGGGAGACACTAAAGATATGGTACTAACTAGCGATTTCTGGACATCGTATGCTTCGGTTTTTAAAACATTCTAGAGGAAAATGAGGCCTTTGCAAGTCACAAATTCACTAGCTTGAAATTAGTCTTGCATAATCATAATAAAAAACATTTCTACAATAGTACGAATTCATTTGATATATATTTACTACATTATTTTCTTGCATCCTTTCTTTTTCTCTTTGTTTGATAAAGTACATTACACACTCCAATTCCTTTGTGTCTATCCTACAATTGCATCAATTGTGTATCGGTTTCAATATATTAAACTTGAAAGTATCTTATTATTACTTGTAAGAAAGATGTCTACAAGATCATAAGTTTCCAATGCATTGAAAAGATATTAAATTGACTCGTGAGTATCATGTATATGAGCGTATTGGAGGATTTCTATTTCTATTCATCTAAATAATAGATAAATAGGACATGCATAGACAACATCGAGTGGCTGCAATAACGATCGCAGTATTAATAGGTAAGTTATAAAAGCAGCGAAATAAAACTAATTTATTGGTGATACCATTTAGCTATAGGACAACAACAAACTATTCTTAACTTGTACAATTCAGGAATTTTACCGGAGATAATAGCTCTTCAAATGGATATGAGTGAAGAGGAAGTACTTGCAATTATAGCAAAAGTGAAAAAAGAACAAGAAGATGGAATGAAAGGCACAAATCGAAATGAGATCGCCCCAACTCTACCAGCAGAAATGAAAATGGAAGGTGATAAAGAACGTCATCTTGATGTTCCTCTAATAAGTAAACTGCAACTGGATAAAGCCGTAAACGTTGATTATGCCACAAAACATGCGCAGTTAAGCATGTGGAGCGCTTTAAAGGTAAAGCCTGACTTTGACATTTCCTTGGAAGAAACTCAAAATGCTCTGAAGAAGCGTGCAGAATCCAAAGCTACTTTTGTGATCATACACGTTGATCTTGTAGACTCTACTAAACTATCCATGACTCTTCCTATAGATAGACTTACAACGATAATCCAAGCTTTTGCACAAGAACTGTCGTTAGTAATATCGTCATATGGTGGCTATGTATTAAAATACATAGGAGATGCAATTTTGGCATTTTTTGTTGTAGATTCTCAAAATGATTTGTATCTTCGTTGTATCAATGCAGTAGATTGCGGATGTACCATGATCAAGGTGGTACGTCAGGGCATCAATCCTATTCTGAACCAAAGTGACTATCCCGAATTGAGGATAAGAATTGGAATTGATGTTGGGAAAAATGCAGTAGTCAAATTTGGATGGAATACTCGTACGTTAGATGAAAAGGTCGTTACTAAAGCTCCTTATTTTGATATTTTAGGTTATACGATCAGCATTGCAACTAAAATGACTGCATTCGCTAAACCGGATCAAATTGTAATAGGCCAATTAGTGTATAATGTCTTGGATGATGAGCAAAAATCTACCTTTAGGCTTTTAGCTATAAACCCAAATATCTGGGATTATTTTAGCAATATTACAGGCGGTATTTACAACCTTTACGGTACCTTGAA
>JBKOWU010000223.1:0-3356 GCA_046724555.1 Thermoproteota archaeon
GTTCCCGATGTTGTATTTGTTGCGGATGTCATGTTTGATGGCTTTACAGTTACTGGAATACCGCATATTCTTGATTCCGTTGTATTAACAGGATTAAGTCTTGATGATGGATTATTAGGATTACATATTGCATCTTTTTGTTCTGGAGTTAATGACGTATCGTTTGCTGATGTTAATGATGTGTCATTTGCTTGGCCTTGGGCAATCCTAAAAGTTCCAGATCCTGTTAGTATTACGATAGTTGCAGCAAGAATTATGCACACAGCTAAAATATTCGCAGATGATGCTCTCGTTGACATGAATTATTGAAGAAAATAATCATATATAAAAGCAACTTTTTGTTTTTGTAGAGTAAGTTATATTTCAAATTCATTATCTAATATATATCCATCGTAAATCTGTAGTGACAGTGCACTCGTCTTTTCCAGTGTATAATATCCACACACCTTGATATAAATAATCGCTGGTACAAAAATGACTTTAAAGACATTTCAATGGAAGACGAGATAATAGGTAAAGGGACGTGGATTGACAAAGTAGCTCATAATCTCATAGAGCGTGAAAAGAATCTAGGACGAAGATTAGAGATAATAAGGGTAGAAAGTGGCCTAGGAGCTTCTGGAATTCCTCATATAGGTAGCATGGGTGATGCAATTAGGGCATATGGGGTAGCACTGGCTCTTAAAAACTTTGGATATGAAGCAGAATTGATTGCGTATTCTGATGATATGGATGGGTTGAGAAAGGTTCCAGCAGGTTTGCCAGAATGGCTCAAAGAACACATAGCAGAACCAGTTTCAAACATTCCGGATCCCTTTGGCGAATGTCATGCATCATATAGTGCTCATATGAGCAAATTATTATTAGATGGACTAGATAAGATTGGTGTAAAATATTATTTTCAAAGTGGAGCAGATGCTTATAACAAGGGAGCACTCGTAAATCAAATAGATACCATATTAAAAAACAGCATCCGCCTGGGTCATAAAATAACTGACTTAGCGGGCCAGGAGAAGTATAAGGATGTGCTACCATATTTTCCCATATGTCAAAATTGCGGTAAAATGTATGTTGCAAAAGCCGAGAAATATTTACCTGATGAAAAAAAGGTACTTTACTCATGCACTGGAAGTAGAATTGGTGATAAAGATCTGAAAGGATGTGGACACAGTGGAGCAGTAGATATACGGAATGGATACGGAAAACTAGCATGGAAGGTGGAATTTGCTGCGAGGTGGCAAGCTTTTGATATTCGGTTTGAGGCCTATGGCAAAGATATAATGGACTCTGTGCGCATTAATGATTGGGTTGCAAATGAAATTCTAGATTATGCTCATCCTTTGCACATAAAGTACGAAATGTTCCTAGACAAGGGAGGCAAAAAGATAAGCAAATCTGCAGGCAATGTACTTACTCCTCAAACATGGTTGAGATACGGCACTCCACAGTCTATTTTACTCCTGTTATTCAAGCGCATAACAGGCACAAGACATATTGGAATTGATGACATACCAATATTGATGGATGAATATGATATTTATGAAGATGTGTATTTTGGAAAGATCAAAGAAGATAACCATGCGAAATTGATAAAAATGAAAGGAGTTTATGAGTTTATCAATCATCTAAAGCCACCAATTGAGCCTGATGTACATGTACCTTATAGAATTCTTGTACAGCAAGCTTCTTTATTTTCTGGTGACGAAAAAAAGATCGACAAAATATATGAGAGGTTAAGAAAATATGGACTGACGAAGGCTAAAACAGATAATCTAACAAGAAAAATTGAGCTTGCTTGTAATTGGTCTGAAGATTTCTTAGAAGAGGAAAAATTTGAGATCGAGATGAGAGATAACTACAAAAAGGCAATTCTGGATTTAATTCAAACCATGAATGCCCTTATAGGTTATGAACAGAAACCTGAATCACCTAAAACCCTTCAATCCAAAGTATACGACATAGCTAGAAATAATGGAATGGAACCTAAAGAGCTCTTTACTCTGCTATATAAGATGCTTATAAACTCTGATAGAGGTCCTAGAATTGGAAACTACATACTTGATCTTGGCATAGAGAGAACAAATAATATTCTTCAACGATACCTAGTTAGCTAGGCACCTAGTCAAGTTATAACACTACTTTTATATTTAATAGTGACAATTTAATATTAGATCGAGTTGAGAAGAAAATTTGCTCAAAAGGCACCTATGATAGTAATTTCAGGCTCATGTCTTCATTTTGAAAAGGAAAGACAAAAAATAATGGAATTTATAGGCGAGCTGGAATGGGGTACTCACACAAAGAGCAAATGTGAATGCTCTTCTACAGGTAGTGCGATGGGTTGGGATTTCTTTCAGATTTACTTTGATCCGAATTTTGTAGAACAGTTACTCGATATCCACCCTGACATAGAGAAGGAAGAAGGCAATATGATAGAGCAACAGTTTGTATTATGGCTTTCAAAACAACTAAAGAAGAAAAAGATGGAATATCATCTAAAGCTGAGCGATGTACCATATGAGATGACAAAAGGCTTTAGATTAAATCCGGAGTATTATCGTGATGATAAAGAACTTGAAAAGCTTCGTTAAGTCATCGTCATAACATAAGACGCCAAAATCTACGGGCAATTAATGCATGTATCGAAATTGAATTTGCACACATATTAAGCACAATGTGTGCATGTCTTATTTTTTATACTTTAAATAAATAATATCCATATTCTGCTTTCAGTACAAATACTACAAAACTATTGAACCAATTAAAAAGACAATATGTCTGTCTGGCATGATTAGAATTAAAAGTATGAGAAACATCTAATTCTGATTTGATCAATTCAATAACTTGCTTCGACGAGAAAAAATTATAGATATGCACATTCAGCTATTGCACATATCAGCTTCTAGTCTAACACTGGGAAATTATTTCGTTTAAGAGGAATAATTCCGCAATAAAATATTAGCTTAATTTATAAATAAACTTTGGTGTTCTATAGACGATATTTAGTGAGTGGTATTATTTTTGACTTGGACGGTGTATTAGTAGATTCAATGCCGGCACATTACAAGGCGTGGGAGATTGCATTTAGAGAAGTAGCAAATATCAAAGTCGATGAAATAATGATTTACCTGCTTGAAGGTATGAGAGGCAGTGATTTAGTCAAGACAATTTTTGAACAAAAAGGATTTAACAATCATTCGCTCGTAGAAAAAGTCAATAGTAAGAAGAATGAAATTTTTAAAACAATCTCAAGTATCGATTCCTATGATGACACTAAGGAGATCGTTGCTTCTTTAGAGTGTTCTAAAGCGGTTGTTAGCGGCTCTGCAAAAGAAGATGTCGAAACAATAATCGAC